>NZ_NFIB01000022.1:0-52335 GCF_002159385.1 Flavonifractor sp. An52 | reverse complement strand
TGTGGTCGGCAAACCACTTCTACCTTATCAGGGAGTTTTTTCTTTTTCTACTCTTCTCCTCGCTTTAAGCTATTTTTTACCCCCGGCTTAGCCGGGGGTTGTCTTTGGTACCACCAACAGAAAAAATGGCCTGTTGCAGCGCTGCTGCAACAGGCCATTTTCATGTTGAACCGGCTTACTCGGCCTTCTTGAACATATCCTTGTCCACGCCGCACAGGGGGCAGGACCAGGAGGAGGGCACCTGCTCCCAGGGGGTACCGGGGGCCACGCCGTGGGCGGGGTCGCCCTCAGCGGGATCATAGATGTAGCCGCACAGGGCGCACACCCACTTGCCACCCTCGGTCTTGGGGGCGTCCACCGGCACGGTGCACAGGGCGGCCACAGACTTGGCATACTCGGCCATGGCATCCAGGTCGGCCTGGGTGGGAGTGAAGAGCACCCGGAAGGGGGCCTCGGGGGCGGCATAGCGCAGGCCCTTCAGGAAGGTGTGGAGCATGGGGGCAGCCTCGCCGCTCCAGCCGTAGGCACCAAAGGCGCCGGCGGCCTTGCCCTTCAGGTTGATGGGATCAATGGAGGTGAGCACATCCCACACAGCCTTGGGGGCGGCACGGTTGATGGTGGGGGAACCCACCAACAGCACGTCGGCCTCATGGGCCAGCTTCACGCACTCGGCATAGGGCACCACGGTGACGTCGGCGGTGGTGACGGCGTAGCCCTCACCCTCCAGAGCCTTGGCGGCAGCTTCCGCCAGAGTGCGGGTGCAGCCGTAGGCGGAGGCATACACTACAAAGGCGGTGCGCTGGGTCTTGGGAGCGGGGGTGCTCCAGGTGCGGTAGAGCTCCTTGGCCTTGCCGATGGTCTCAGTCAGGCAGGGGCCGTGGCTGGGGCAAACCAGCTCCACGTCGGCGGGCATCTTGTCCAGGCCGGCCAGCACGCTGGGCTTGAAGGGCCCGAAGATACCGGCGTAGTAGTAGGCAAACTCGCCCTCATAGGCGGCCTTGTCGTGGATGTTCTTATCCAGCATGGTGGGCTCGCAGAAATGAGCGCCCAGGAAGTCGCAGGTAAAGAGGGTCTTGCCCTCCTTGTCCCAGGTAAACATGGAGTCAGCCCAGTGGAGCATGGGAGAGGGGATGAACTCCAGCACCCGGTTGCCCAGGTCCAGGGTATCGCCGGCAGCCACGGTACGGCAGGGCAGATCCAGGTTGGTGATATCCTGCAGGTGCTTCTTGCCCGCCTTGGTGGCGATGATCTCCAGCTTGGGGCAGACCGCCATCAGCTTGGCCACGCTGCCCGAGTGGTCGGGCTCGTTGTGGTTCATAATCAGGTAATCCACATCCTCCAGAGGAATGACCTGGCGGATGTTGTCCAGATATTCGTCAAAATAGTCGGTATGTACCGTCTCGATCAGGACGTTCTTCTCTCCCGTCAGCAGGTAGGCATTGTAGGAGGTACCATATTTGGATTCCATTACGATGTCAAAGACCCGCAGCGCAGGGTTGAGGACGCCCACAGACCAGAGATTTTCACGCAGCTTGATGGCGCTCATGGTGGTTCCTTCCTTTCTTATTGTCAAAAATTATTTCCTAGCAGGTCACAGTATATTATCCTCTCTTCCGCTTGTCAAGCGCTATGGGATAAACTGTCACGTCTGTTTTCCACAATTCTGCCGCCTTGACTTTCCTTCTGTATAAGGCTACAATGAAGAATTGCGAAACCGCACTTTTTTTGTCTGAGGTGACTGTTCATGTCCATCTATCTCGATAACGCCGCCACCACGCCGGTGTGTCCCCAGGCGGCCAAAGCGGCCTATGAGGCCATGACGGAGGGCTACGGCAATCCCTCCTCCGGCTATGCCATCGGCCAGGCCGCCGCCTCCAAAGTAAAGGAGTACCGTGCTGTGGTGGCAGGCAGGCTGGGCTGCCTGCCGGAGGAGTTGACCTTTACCTCCTGCGGTACCGAGGGAGACAACTGGGCCATCCGGGCCGCCGTGGAGCACGGGAAGCGGAGCGGGAAACATATCATCACCACCGCCATCGAGCACTCCGCCGTGCTGGAGCCCATCCGTGCTCTGGCCGCCCAGGGCTATGAGGTCACCTACTTAAAGCCGGACAAGTCCGGCCATATATCCGCCCAGGCACTGGCCGACGCCCTGCGCCCTGACACGGTACTGGTGTCCATGATGCTGGTAAACAATGAGCTGGGTACTCTCTTGCCAGTGGCGGAGGCCGCTCAGGCCATCAAGGCCGCCCACTGCCCCGCCCTGCTCCACTGCGACGCGGTGCAGGCCTTTTTAAAGGTCCCCTTCACCCCCAAAGAGCTGGGGGTGGATCTGCTCACCATCAGCGGCCACAAGATCCGGGCGCCCAAGGGTATCGGCGCCCAGTACATCCGCAAGGGTCTGGACCTGAAGCCCCTGCTGCTGGGAGGCGGACAGGAAAACGGCCTGCGTTCCGGCACCGAGCCTACTGCTCAGCTGGCCGCCCTGGCCGCTGCCTGTGAGGCCTGGGACACCGACGCGCCCGCTCGCATCGCAGCTGTAAAGGCCCACGCCCTGGAGGTTCTCTCCTCTGTTCCCGGCCTGGAGGTGATCAGCCCCGGCGACACTCCCCACATCTGTGCCATTTCTCTGCCTGGCTATCCCAGCGAAATGCTGGTACGGGATCTGTCCGACCGGGGGATCTACGTCTCCTCCGGCTCGGCCTGCCACAAGGGCAAGCCCAGCCACGTCTTTGCCGCTCTGGGCCTGCCCAAACGCACCCTGATGGGTGTACTGCGCATCTCCTTCTCCCCCGACAGCACCTGTGAGGATGCCGACGCTCTGGCCGCCGCCCTCACGGAGATCACACAGACTCGGATCGCAATGAGGTGAGGATTTGTTTTCCTACATGAACCGGGGACGGGCTTTTTACCGCAATGTGGTATCACTGGCCCTGCCCATCCTGCTGCAAAATCTGTGCACCACCCTGCTGGGTTTGGTGGATACGTTTATGGTAGGCAGCCTGGGAGAGGCCCCTCTGGCCGCTGTGGCCCAGGCCAATCTGCCGGTGTTTGTCATTCAGCTGGTGATTTTTGGACTGCAAAGCGGCTCCTCGGTGCTCATCAGCCAGTTCTGGGGCAAGAAGGACACCGATACCATCAACCGGGTCATCGGCATCGGCTGCTATGTGGCGGGAGCCATCGCCGCTCTGTTTGCCATCATCATGTGCTTTTTCCCCGCCCAGCTTATGGGACTGCTCACCGACAATGAAGAGCTGATCCCTCTGGCTGCCAGCTACGCCCGCATCGTAGGCCCCTCCTACCTCTTTAACAGCCTCACCGGTGTGTATGTGGGCGCCCACCGCTCCATGGAGAACCCCAAACTGGGCATGATCGTCTTTGCCACCTCCATGGCCGCCAACACTTTCCTGAACTGGGTGTTCATCTTCGGCAACCTGGGGGCCCCCGCTCTGGGGGTGGAGGGTGCAGCCTTTGCCACCCTGCTCTCCCGTATCCTGGAGTTCGGCATCACCATGACCTATGCCCTCACCAACAAGCGGTTCCAGCTCAAGCCCACCCTCATGTTCCGGCCGGGACGGCCCCTGATCCAGAAGTTTTTCCGCTATTCCGGCCCGGTGGTCCTCAACGAAACCCTGTGGGGCCTGGGCACCTCCATGCACAAGGTGGTCATGGGCCATATGGAAAACTCCACCGAGATCCTGGCAGCCCGGGCTCTGGCGGGCAATCTGGAGGATCTGTGCACCGTGGCCATCTTCGCCGTGGGCGGCACCACCGCCATCATTATCGGCCGTGAGATCGGCGCCGGGCGCCGGGAACACCTCTATGAGATCGGGGCCACTTTGAACACTCTGGCCATGATCTGCGGCCTGGTGATCGGCGGGCTGCTGGTCACCTTCACCCATACCTTCTTCCCCACCCTGGTCTATCCCTTCTTCCATCTGTCCCCCATGGCGGGAGAGATTGCCACCATGATGCTCACCATGATCGGCGTCTGTCTTCCCTTGCGGGCCTTCAACTCGGTAAACACCGTGGGCGTGCTCCGGGGCGGCGGCGACGTGCGGGCGGCCTCCCTCATCGACGTGTTTCCCCTGTGGTTGGTAGCCCTTCCTCTGTCCGCCCTCTTCGGCCTGGTACTGAAGTGGGGTATCTTCTGGGTGTATGTGGGCGTCATCATGGAGCAGATCACCAAATTCATTGTGGGTGTGCCCCGATTCCGCTCCAAGGCCTGGATCAATGACGTGACCCAATATGTGAAGAAAGAGGAGGTCTCCCAATGAAGATCACCGTTCTGATGGAAAACTCCGCCCAGGATGGACTGATTCCCGAGCATGGCCTGTCCTTTTATGTGGAATACCGGGGCGGCCGCTATCTGCTGGACGCCGGGGAGTGCGGCGCAGTGGTGTACAACGCCGCCAAGCTGGGGGTGGATCTGTCCAAAGTGGACAAGGCCGCCCTGTCCCACGGGCACTATGACCACGCCGACGGCTTCAACGCCTTTTTTGCCGTCAATCCCTCCGCCGCCGTCTACGCCCGTCCCCGGATCACCGACCCGGAGATCTGGGCGGAGAAGGAGTACATTGGTGTCAACATGGGGATGTTCTGCCGGCACGAGAAGCGCTTTGACCTGGCGGAGGGCCCCCGGGATCTGGCGGAGGGCCTCCACCTGATCCCCGACCGGGTGAAGCATGAGCAGTCCCTGGTGGCTGAGACCTCCGAAGGTCTGGTGGTCCTCAACTCCTGCTGCCACGCCGGAGTGGTGAAGATTCTCACCCAGCTCTCCGAACAGTTCCCCGGCACCCCCATCCGTGCGGTATTGGGCGGCTTCCACCTGATGGGCAAGGAGGGTGTTACCACCCTGGGCCCTACCCCGGAGAAGGTACGATCCATCGCCGCCGCCCTGCGGGATGATTTAAAGGTACAGGACATCTATACCGGCCACTGCACCGGAGATCCCGCCTACGCCCTGCTGGAGGAGGAACTGGGCGACAGGCTTCACCACCTCACCGCCGGAGCGGTGTATGAATTTGCCGACTGAATCAAAAAGGACGCGCCTGCGGCGCGTCCTTTTCTTATAATTCCCGTTCCATTCTAATATCGGACAGTTGAAACCACTTGTCAGAATACGTGACGTATTCAAATCCCAGCTTCTCATAGATCCGCAGGGCAGCCTTCAGCTTGTGGTTGGAGGTGATCACGATGGTCTTTTGTCCCGCGTCCCGGGCGGCCTGGATCACCGCCTCCATCAGGGCGGTGCCGATGCCCCGCTCTCGGTACTCCTCTTTGACGCCGAACTTCAGTGCCTCGCACACACCGTCGCCCTGAAGCTCCAGCATGACCATGCCCACGATCTCCCGGCCACAGCGGGCCAGCAGCACACGGCCGCCCCCGGCGATAAAGCGGTGCGGATCGGCCAGCATCTCCAGGTCTACCGGCTCCAGCAGGTCATACTCCAGCAGCCAGGGCAGAGAGATGTCCTCCAGATCCTGTTTATAGCGCTCTTCGTAGTCAATGATCTCCACGGGCACCGTTCCGTCCACAGAGACACCCCTCCTGTCTGCAAGTCTTGTTCCTTATTGGATAGAATACCATTGAACCGCCGCCGCGTCAACCGCTCTGATTTGCATTCTGAAGGTCTGTCTGCTATCTTTTCTTCGTTCACATTTAATTTACAACCCTGCCTATTGACTTTTTTCCCGGACGGTGCTACATTATCTTTAGCACTCAGGTAGTATGAGTGCTAAATCAAAAGTGAGGTGGCCGCTATGGATTTAACCGAACGCAAAAAACGAATCCTGCGCGCCATCATCGAAAGTTACATCCAGTCGGCGGAGCCGGTGGGTTCCAAGGCCATTGCCTCTTCCATTGGCATGGAGATCTCTTCCGCCACCATCCGAAACGAGATGGCGGATCTGGAATCTCTGGGACTGCTGGAAAAGCCCCATACCTCCGCCGGACGCATCCCCTCTCCCAAGGGGTATCGGTTCTACGTCAACGAACTGATGGAGGCGCACAAGCTCTCCCTTCAGGAGACCGAGCGCATCAACCAGGCCCTGCGGATGAAGATGCAGGAGCTGGACCGGGTGCTGGACCAGGCCGGCCGGGTGGTGTCTCAGTTGACCAACTACCCCGCCTTTGCGCTGTCCTCCGGCATGAGCCGGGTGACGATCCGCCGGTTTGACCTTCTGATGGTGGAGCACAATGCCTTTATCATCGTGGTAATGACCGACACCAATGTGGTGCGCAACCGGCTGATCCGGCTGCCCTCCGATTTGACGGAGGCTCAGCTGCAGATGCTCAACACCCTGCTCAACGCCACCTTTACCGGCCTGCCTCTGGATGAGATTACGCCGGAGCTGATGCGGGTGGCCCAGCACGCCGCCGGAGAGGCCTACGGGCTCATCTCCCTGGTTGTCTCCTTCGCGATGGAGGTGCTGGAGAGCCTGGAGCAGCGCACCGTCCACACCTCGGGCATCGCCCATCTGCTGGAGCTGCCTGAGTACCGCTCTTTGGAGCGGGCCCAGCCTCTGCTGAGCTACCTCTCCGAGGACGCCGATCCCGCCCGCTTCCCCGTTCCCAAGGACGCCGCCATGAAGATCCTCATCGGCCCGGAAAATGTGGCCGACGCATTGAAGGATACCAGCGTTGTGGTGGCCAGCTATGACATCGGCGACGGAATGCGGGGCGTCATCGGTGTGGTGGGACCCACCCGTATGGATTATGCCAAAATCACCGCCCGCCTTTCCTATCTGGCCGAGGGACTGACCCGGCTGTTCGGGCAGGGCGAGCTGCCGGGCGGCAGCGACGATCTTAAATAGGAGATGAGTGCATCCCATGAGTAAGAAAGAGAAACAGCCCGAAGAGGTCATCCCTGAGGAGCAGACCGCACAGGCCGCCGCCCCCGAGGCTGCGGAGGAAGCCCCCAATCCCCTGCTGGAGGAGCTGGAGGCTCTGAAGCAGAACCTCACCGATCAGGAGGACAAGTTCCTTCGGCTGGCCGCCGAGTACGACAACTACCGCCGCCGCAGCCAGAAGGAAAAGGAGTCGGCCTGGGCCGATTCCAAGGCGGAGACCGCCGCCGCCTTCCTGCCGGTGTACGATAACCTGGAGCGGGCCCTCAAGCAGGACACCGCTGACGAGGCCTATAAGAAGGGCGTGGAGATGACCATGACCCAGCTGAAGGAGGTCCTCTCCAAGCTGGGCATTCAGGAGATCCCCGCCTTGGGCGAGACCTTCGACCCCAACCTGCACAACGCCGTCATGCACGTGGAGGACGAGAACGCCGGAGAGAACACCATTGTAGAGGTGTTCCAGGCCGGTTTCCGCACCGAAGAAAAGGTGATCCGGTTCTCCATGGTCAAGGTGGCCAACTAATTCATGTTAAAAAACAATTTACGATATATTGGAGGAATTGATTATGTCTAAGATCATCGGTATCGACCTCGGTACGACCAACTCTTGTGTTGCTGTTATGGAAGGCGGCGAGGCCGTCGTTATCGCCAACGCGGAAGGCAACCGCACCACCCCCTCTGTGGTGGCCTTCTCCAAGGACGGCGAGCGTATGGTGGGCCAGGTGGCCAAGCGCCAGGCTATCACCAACCCCGACCGCACCATCTCTTCCATCAAGCGTGAGATGGGCTCCAACTACAAGGTGAACATCGACGGCAAGGCCTACACTCCCCAGGAGATCTCCGCCATGATCCTGCAGAAGCTGAAGGCGGACGCCGAGGCCTATCTGGGCCAGCCTGTGACCGAGGCCGTCATCACCGTTCCCGCTTACTTCACCGACGCTCAGCGTCAGGCCACCAAGGACGCCGGCCGCATCGCCGGTCTGGACGTGAAGCGTATCATCAACGAGCCCACCGCCGCGGCTCTGGCCTACGGCGTGGATAAGGAGACCGATCAGAAGATCATGGTCTACGACCTGGGCGGCGGCACCTTCGATGTGTCCGTGCTGGAGGTCGGCGACGGCGTCATCGAGGTGCTGGCTACCGCCGGTAACAACCGTCTGGGCGGCGACGACTTCGACAAGGCCGTCATGGACTGGATGGCCGCTGAGTTCAAGAAGGACTCCGGTATCGACCTGACCGGCGATAAGGTCGCCATGCAGCGCCTGAAGGAGGCTGCCGAGAAGGCCAAGATCGAGCTGTCCGGCGTCACCTCCACCAACATCAACCTGCCCTATATCACCGCTGACGCCACCGGCCCCAAGCACCTGGATCTGACTCTGACCCGGGCCAAGTTCGACCAGCTGACCGCCTCCCTGGTGGAGGCCACCGCCGGCCCCGTCCGTCAGGCCATGAGCGACGCCGGCCTGGGCTCCGGCGACCTTTCCAAGGTGCTGCTGGTGGGCGGCTCCAGCCGTATCCCCGCCGTGCAGGACATGGTCAAGAAGCTGACCGGCAAGGAAGGCTTCAAGGGCATCAACCCCGACGAGTGCGTGGCTATCGGCGCTGCCCTGCAGGGCGGCGTGCTGGTGGGCGACGTGAAGGGCCTGCTGCTGCTGGACGTGACTCCTCTGTCCCTGGGCATTGAGACCATGGGCGGCGTTATGACCAAGCTCATCGAGCGCAACACCACCATCCCCGCCAAGAAGAGCCAGGTGTTCACCACCGCCGCCGACAACCAGACCTCCGTTGAGGTCCACGTGCTGCAGGGCGAGCGTGAGATGGCTCAGTACAACAAGACCCTGGGCCGCTTCAACCTGGACGGTATTGCTCCCGCCCGCCGCGGCGTGCCTCAGATCGAGGTTACCTTCGACATCGACGCCAACGGCATCGTGAACGTGTCCGCCAAGGACCTGGGCACCGGCAAGGAGCAGCACATCACCATCACTTCCTCCACCAATATGTCCAAGGAGGACATCGACAAGGCCGTCAAGGAGGCCGAGCAGTTTGCCGCCGAGGACGCCAAGCGTAAGGAAGAGGTGGATGTCCGCAACCAGGCCGACCAGGTGATCTACCAGACCGAGAAGGCTCTGGAGGATGCCAAGGACAAGATCGACGCGGGCGACAAGGCCACCGTGGAGGCCGCCCTGAACAAGCTGAAGGACGCCATGAAGGGCACCGACATCGAGGCCATCAAGTCCGCCACCGAGGAGGCCTCCAAGGCCTTCTACCCCATCGCTGAGAAGATGTATCAGCAGGCCAACCCCCAGGGCGGCCAGGCTGGCCCCGACATGGGCGGCGCCAACTTCGGCGGCCAGGCCGGCGGCGCCAACACCGATCCCAACGTGGTGGATGCCGACTATCAGGTCGTGGACGACGATCAGAAGTAATTAAACAGGAAAACACCGCGGGCGGGGGCTTGTCCCCCGCCTGTGTGGCGTTCCGTTTTCTCCCAAACGGTGGATCGTGGAGAGCTGCTTTCACACTTCACTTTCCACGCTCCACTCTGAAACAGAGGTGAACACCAATGCCTGAACAGAAACGAGATTATTACGAAGTCCTGGGCGTAGCCAAAACCGCCAGCGAGGACGAGCTGAAAAAGGCCTACCGCAAGCTGGCCAAGAAGTACCACCCCGACCTGAACCCCGGCGACAAGGACGCCGAGGCCAAGTTCAAGGAGGTCAATGAGGCCTATGAGGTCCTCTCCGACAAAGAGAAGCGGGCCAAGTACGACCAGTTCGGCCACGCCGGCGTAGACCCCAACTTTGGGGCCGGCGGCTTCAACGGCGGCGGCTTCGGCGGCTTCGATATGGGCGATATCGACCTGGGCGATATTTTCGGCTCCTTCTTCGGCGGCGGCTTCGGCGGAGGCAGTTCCAGCCGCCGGAACAACGGGCCCATGAAGGGCGAGACCCTGCGGGCCTCGGTAACCATCAGCTTTGAGGAGGCCGCCTTCGGCTGCGAGAAGGAGATCACCCTCAACCGCACCGAGAGCTGCGATTCCTGCAAGGGTACCGGCTGCGCCCCCGGCACCACGGCGGAGGTCTGTCCCGACTGCCACGGCAGCGGCACCATCCGCATCCAGCGGGGCGGCGGCGCCTTTACCTTCGCCACCACCACCACCTGCCCCAAGTGCGGTGGCAAGGGCAAGATCATCCACCAGCCCTGTAAGGACTGCGGCGGCAGCGGCAGTGTGCGCAAGCAGCGCAAGCTGACCGTCAGCATCCCCGCCGGCATCGACAACGGCCAGGCCGTCTCCCTGCGGGGTCAGGGCGGCGCGGGCCGCAACGGCGGTCCCGCCGGCGATCTGCTCATCAGCGTCACCGTCCGTCCCCACGCCTTCTTCAAGCGGGACGGCACCTCGGTGTTCCTGGAGCACCCTGTGACCTTCCTGCAGGCCACCCTGGGCGCCGAGCTGGAGATTCCCACCATCGACGGCAAGGTGAAGTGGAACCTGCCCGCCGGGACCCAGCCGGGCACCACCTTCCGCCTGCGGGGCAAGGGTATCCCCTCCGTCAACGGACGGGGCCGGGGCGATCAGTACGTCACTGTCAGTGTGCAGGTTCCCACCAACCTGACCCGTGAACAGAAGGAGGCGTTGCGTGCCTATGGCGAAGCCATGGGCGAGATTCCACCCAGTCCGGCGGACGGCGTGAAATCTTTCTTTGACAAACGCAAGAAGAAGAAATAAAATAGGAGGACGAGTATAGCATACTCGTCCTCTTATTTTGTCTGTGAGGTGCTCCTATGGGACCCGTTCAATACCTTGTATATCTCTTTCCCATTCTGACCATCGCGGCGCTGCTGGGTTTCTTTCTGTGGTACGCCCAGACCATGCGGGCCCCTCTGGCCCAGCAGCTGGCCCCGCTCCCGGAAAAGCGGCCCTTTACCTTTGCCGGACGGCGGCATCCCCTGGTGAAAAAGGACGCCATCCCCATGGTACTGATCACCATTGCCTATGCCGTCACCGCCTTCTTTAACCTGGGCTCCACCACCGCCCCTCAAAACCCCTGGGACTTCGGCGATGAAAAATCCGCCACCTTCGCATTTTCGGAGGAATACCTGGCCTCCAAGCTGTGGTATTTCTGCGGCCTGGGCACCGGCAAATATCAGGTGGAGATCTCCTCCGACGGGGTAAACTGGCTGTCCCTGTGGCAGCGGAAGGACAATGCCGACGATCCTGACGAGATCACCGGGTACTACTGGGCTGACGGCACCGGCTACGGCGCCAGCTATGCCATGACCCAGAACTACAACCAGCTGTTCAAGTGGAACGAAATCACCTTTGACAACCCCCAGTATATCCGCTATATCCGGATTACCGGTCAGGCCAACAAGGGCCTGCTGGAGCTGAACGAGCTGGCCCTGTTTGACGAAAACGGCAACCGTATTTGGATCAGCGACAGCACCAATCCCCTCTTCGACGAAGCGGATACGGTACCTGAGACCATCTCCTTTGAGAACTCCGCCTATTTTGATGAGATCTATCATCCCCGCACCGCCTATGAGCATCTGCGGGGTGTGGAACCCTATGAGATTTCCCATCCGCCCCTGGGCAAGCTGATTATGAGCGTGGGCATCGCCCTGTTCGGCATGACCCCCTTCGGTTGGCGATTCATGGGTACCCTCTTCGGGATCGCCATGATCCCTCTGCTCTATCTGTTTTTGAAAAACCTCTTCGGCCGCACCTCCATTGCCACCTGCGGCACCATTTTGCTGGCAGTGGACTTTATGCACCTGACTCAGACCAGGCTGGCCACCATCGATACCTACGCTTTCTTCTTCATCCTTTTGATGTACTACTTTATGTACCGGTATCTGACCCTGCCTGACGGTGCCTCCTTCAAGCAGTGCGCCCTGCCCCTCTTCCTGTCGGGGCTGTTCTGGGGCATCGGTGCTGCCTCCAAATGGACGGTAATCTACGGCTGCACCGGACTGGTGGCTCTCTATTTCATCGGTCTGGTGGTCAAACTGCGCCGCTGGCCGGAGGAAGAGCGCCACCAGCGGGCAGGCTGGACGGTAAAGATTCTGGCCTTCTCGGTGTTGGTCTTTGCGGTGATCCCCGCCGTCATCTACCTGCTGTCCTATCTGCCCTACGCCGCGGCCTCCGGGGATCTGTCTCTGGGAAACCTGTTCAGCGAGATGTGGGAAAACCAGAAATATATGCTCTCCTACCACAACGGCGTCACCTCCTCCCACCCCTACTCCTCCCGGTGGTACGAGTGGCTGGTCAACGCCCGGCCCATCCTGTACTATATGGACAACTCCGTGGCCGGAGTCACCACCCGCTTTGCCGCCTTCCTCAATCCTGTGGTCTGTTGGGGCGGACTGGCAGCCATGCTGGTGTGCGCCGCCCAGGCTTTCCGCCCCCTGTGGGCCAAGCTGACCTTCTTTGGTCTCTCTGGGCTGGGCGGAGCAGCCTCCGCTGCCTGGGTCACCGGCGTTTTTGACCCGGAGACCGATACCCAGACCCGACTGCTCTGCCTGGTGCTCATCGTGGCCCTGCTGGCCCTCTATCTGGTCCTGGGCTGGTTTGTCAGCCGCACCTTCCGGCAATCCTCTCCCATTGCATTGTTTATTCTCATCGGCTATCTGGCCCAGCTGGTGCCTTGGTTCTTCATCGGCCGTATTACCTTCGCCTACCACTACTTCCCCTCGGTGCTCTTCCTCATCCTGGCCCTGTGCTATGTGTTCTACACCTTGTCCAAAAAGGAAGAGATAGTCCCCTGGAAGCCGGCCATGTATGCCGTCACCGGCGGAGCTGCGGCCCTGTATGCCCTGTTCTATCCGGTGCTGGTGGGTATTACCTATCCCAGCTGGTACGGAACCTGCATTCTGAAGTGGTTCCCCGCCTGGCCCTTCTAAATGCCAGTCCAGGGGGTATCCCATACCCCCTGGATACAAATCCGCCGCGCCGCAAGCGGCACAACGGATTTGATACCCCCGGTTTCGCGCCCTGTGGCGCGGGTCGTGGTATGTTTGGGAGAAATGAATTCCCCCAAACATGGATTTTCACATTGCTGCTCTGGAGGCAATTCAATTATGTACCTGACCGACTATCACACCCACACCAAGCTTTCCCCCGACGGCAGCGTGCCCCTGGCCGATATGGCCGATGCCGCTGTGGCTGCGGGACTGAATGAGCTGTGTATCACTGATCACTGCGACCTGCTGGAGCTCTACGGAGAGCCGGTAGACCACTACGACTGGCCCCCCGCTCTGGAGCAATACGCCGCCGTAGCTCCCCGTTACGCCGGTAAGCTGACCATCCGCCTGGGCCTGGAGTTCGGCATGGCCCACTTGAATCCGGAAGTCAGCCGCGCCATTCTGGACCGTCCCGAGTTGGATTTCGTACTGGGTTCCATCCATAATCTCTGCCCTGAAAAGGGTGGCACCGATTTCTACTATGTGGACTACCCCGATCCCGCTGCCTGCTACGCCGCCCTGGATGACTACTTCTCTTCCATGGCAAAGCTGGCAGTCACCGATTTCTACGACGTGCTCAGCCACATCATCTACCCCCTGCGCTACATGGATCACCCCATCTCCCTGGACCGCTACCACGATGTGCTGGACGGTATCTTCCGTGCGGCGGCGGAGCGTGGCCGGGGCATTGAGATCAACACCTGGCGGGGCCGCACTCTGAAGGAGTGGCTGCCGGTACTCAAGCAGTTCAAGGCCTGCGGCGGCGAGATTGTTACCATCGGCTCTGACGCACACACCACTGACGGGGTGGGCAAGGGCTGTGAGCAGGCCTGCCAGCTGCTGGCGGAGGCGGGCTTCCGCTATCTGGCCACCTACGAGAAGCGCAAACCTGTGTTCCACACACTGTAAGGAGGATGTTATTATGATCGCACTGGGTTCTGACCACGGAGGACTGGCCCTCAAGCGCCACGTCATGGACTATCTGGACCAGCACCAGCTGGCCTACAAGGATTACGGCTGCTACACGTCTGACAGCTGCGACTATCCCGACTTCGGCCGGGCGGCGGCTGAGGCGGTGGCCTCCGGCGAATGTGACCGGGGCATCGTCATCTGCACCACCGGTATCGGCATCTCCATCGCCGCCAACAAGGTGAAGGGCATTCGCTGCGCCCTGTGCAGCGAGCCCCTGTCCGCCGAGATGACCCGCCGGCACAACAACGCCAATATGCTGGCTATGGGCGGCGGTCTCATCGGCAACAACATGGCCGACAAGATCCTGGATGCCTTCCTCAATACTGAGTTTGAGGGCGGCCGCCACCAGCGCCGGGTGGACAAGCTGGAGCCCTGACGATTTCCGCAAAAAAGGCGCGCCGTAAGGCGCGCCTTTTTGCTGCTTATTTAACCTGTTTTCCCTCCAGGAACACGGCCTGGACCTTACCGTTCCAGTCAAAGGGATGGCCCTGGGTGACCACGATATCGGCGTCCTTGCCGGGGGTCAGGGTACCCACCCGATGGCCGATGCCGGCGATCTCAGCCGGATTGCGTGTGATGGCCGCCAGAGCCTCCTCCTCCTCCATGCCACCTCGCACCGCCATGGCGGCGCACAGGGGCAGGTACTGGATGGGGGTCTCCGGGTGGTCGGTACAGATGGCCACCCGTACCCCAGCTTTGGACAGCAGGGCCGGGTTAGCCAGGGTCTGGCCCACCAGCTCCGGCTTGGAGCGGTCGGTGAGGCAGGGGCCGGTAATCACGGCCGCCCCCTCAGCGGCCAGCAGGTCGGAGATCTTATAGCCCTCGGTACCGTGGACAATGACGTACTTCAGGCCGAACTCCCGGCTGAGCCGTACCGCCGTGGCGATATCATCCGCACGGTGGGCGTGGAAGTGGGCGGGCACCTCCCCCTTCAGCACCGGCAGCAGAGCCTCCAGCTTGGCGTCATAGTCAGGCATATCGGTATCCGGGTCCTCCGAGGCCTTGTCCTGCTTGTCCTGATATTCCATGGCCTTGGACAGCTCCTCCCGAATCAGGGCGGCTGTGGCCATGCGGGTCACCGGGGTCTCCTTCCGGTCGTTGTATACCGACTTCGGGTTCTCCCCCAGAGCAAATTTCATAGCCGCCGGGGCTTTAACCACCATCTCATCCACCCAACGGCCGTCGGTTTTCAGAGCCAGGAACTGCCCAGCGATGGGGTTGGCAGAACCGGGGCCGGTGAGCACCGTGGTGACGCCCCCCTCCCGTGCCTCCTGAAAGCACCGGTCCAGAGGATTCACCCCGTCGATGGCCCGCAGTTGGGGGGTGCAGGGGTCGGTGGACTCGTTGCCGTCGTCCGCTTCAAACCCCAGGGAGTCTCCAAACAGGCCCAGGTGGCAGTGGGCGTCAATAAAGCCGGGCAGGATGTGCCCTCCCCGGGCATCCATCGCCCCCTCTGCGACGGCGGTCAGCTCCTCCATGGGTCCCACCGCCGTGATCTTTCCATCCTCAAAGGCCACATAACCCCGCTGGATCACCGGCCCATCCATGGGGTGGACCACCCCGTTGACAATCATCATCTTCTTTCCGACCCCTTTCGTCAAATCTTTTGTTTGACATTTTTGGTAATTTATAGTATATTGTATTCACAGCTCACAGGAAGGACAAGTGCGATCCACGTCACCATTCAATCCATTCTTCTGTGTAATATTGGGCGTCTCCTAACGGAGACGCCCGTTTTTTCTGTCTTTGTTCAGGGAACATACTGTTCCATCAGGGTCACATCCCGCTCCAGGTATCCGCCGCTCCGCCACAGGCGGAAGTGGATCACATCGCCCGCTTCCATGCCTTCCTTCAATGCCAGCAGCTCCTCAATGGTGGTGATGCTCTGTCCATTGGCCTCCACGATCACGTCGCCGGGAAAAACACCCTGCTTTTTGGCGTCGGAGTCCTGCTGTACACTTTTCACATAGACCCCCAGCGGCAGGTCATATTCCTCCGCCATCTCTTCGGTAACTGTGTAGCAGGTGATACCGATGGAAGGCTCCCCGCTGACGTAGCCCTGGCGGATCAGATCGTCCACCACCGTCTTGACGGTAGTGGTGGGAATGGCAAAGCCCAGACCCTCCACCGTATCGTCATAGGCGGACATCTTCATATTGGTGATCCCCACCACCTGGCCGTATTCATTGATGAGGGCGCCTCCCGAATTGCCCGAGTTGAGGGCGGCGGTGGTCTGGATGAGCACCATACTGTACCCGTCCACGTCCACATCCCGGTTGATGGCGGAGATGATGCCGTCGGTCATGGTGCCCCGCAGCTCCTGGCCCAGGGGATTGCCGATGGCAACCACCGTATCCCCCACCTGCAGCTCATCGGAATTGCCGAACACAGCAGGATGCAGGTTCTGCGCGTCGATCTTGAGCACGGCCAGATCGGTGGGCACATCCATCCCCACCAGCAGAGCCTCATAGCTGCTGTCGTCCTGGAGAACCACCTCCACGGAACTGCAGCCCTCAATGACGTGGGTATTGGTAATAATGTAGCCGTCGGCAGACAGCACCACACCGGTGCCGAAGGAGTAGGACGTCCCCGCGTCGCCCCAGATGGACACGATGGACTGGATGTTTTCCTGGTAGATGGTCTGGAGCGTATGGGCCTCTGTCTGAGGCTGGGGCGTCAACGTCAGGGTCACATCGTCCCCCAAGGGGGCCCGCTCCACGGTGGTCTCTCCGGTCTCCTCGTCCTCCCAATCCCAGGTATCGCCCCAGTCATAGGGGGTGTTTTCGGGGGATTTATCACCAGAGTGGAATAAATCCTCCCGGGGGGACAGGGAATCACCCACCCAGCGCAGCACTACCGCCGCGACCAGCAGCAGAGCCAGGGCGCAGCAGAAGAGCACCACAGCCTTCCCCGGCCCTCTCCGGCCCGGACGCCGCCGGCGGCCCTGGTCCTCCGGCGGATAGACCCGGTTCTGGTCGTAATAGTAGCCGTGCATGGCTCCCTCCTGTCCTTATGCCAGGGTCAACGTAAAGTTGAACTCGGTCACACCGTCCTGGCTGGTCACTGTAATATTTTCCTTGTGGTTGTTCAGAATGGTCTTGACGATATACAGGCCCAGGCCCACGCCTTCCCGGTCCACACTGCGGGATTTGTCACTCTTGTGGAACCGGTCGAAAATCATGGCCAACTCATCCGGCGGGATGGTCTGCCCGGTGTTGCGTACCGCCACATGGGCCTTTCCGCCTTTGGTGGTGATGGAGATGCCCATGGTGCTCCCTTCATTGGAGAACTTGATGGCGTTATCCAGCAGGTTATAGCACACCTGAGTGATGGCGTCCGGATCGCCCCACACCATCACCGCCCCGTCAGGCAGCTGGGTGTCTACGTCCAGATGCCGGGCATTGATCTTGGTCTCCAGGCTCACCAGCACCCGCAGCATGATCTCGGAGACGTCAAACTGCTCCTGGGCAGTGACATTTTCCGCCGACTGGAGCCGGGACAGGTCCAGCATTCGCCGCACCAGCCGGGACAGCCGCCGGGTCTCGGAGGAGATGGTCTGGAGGGCAGCCCGCTCCCGCTCCGGCGGGATGGTGCCATCCAGAATGCCGTCGGAAAAGCCGGCAATGGTAGTCATGGGGGTCTTTAACTCATGGGAGATGTTGGCCACAAACTCGGACCGCCGCTCCTCACTCTTGGAGATGGAGTCGGCCATGGCATTAAAGGCCTCGGCCAGCTCTCCCACCTCGTCCCGCCGGTCCTCATAGCCCTTGACCCGCAGCTCATACTCGCCGTGGCCAAACTTTCTGGCGATCTCGGCGATCTCCTTCAACGGTTTGGTCTGCTTGAGAGAGGTCACAGAGCTGGTCAGGAAGGCAATGCACAGCACCACCACCGCGGTAAAGAAGAAGATGGTGGTAAACGCCCGCCACAGCTCGGTGAGGCTGGAGGCCTCCGCCGCCACATAGGCCACACCCACCATGGTCTTGACCACCTGGCCGCTGCTGCGGTCCAGTGTCTCCACCACAATGGGCGTACCGGCCACATAGCGCTTTTCAGAGAAGAACCCGCCCAGGGTGCTCATGCCGGTATATCCCCCAGACTGGGTCACCTGCTCCACTACGGTGCGGGGCAGATAGCGTCCGCCCAGGGTGTTGTAGCCCTTAACCGTTACGCCGTCGGTGGATACCACCATCTCGCCATCCGCCTCCGTGATGAGTACCACGGCGTCGGAGATCTGGGCGATGGTGGCGATCATGGTAATGTAGACGTCATCCTCCACACCCAGCCCCAGAGCCCGGGACTTGGACGTGAAGTTGGCCACATAATCGGCGTTGCGCTCCATGGATTCTTTGGTCTGACGGATGGTGTACTGATAGGACAGGGTAAAGAACGCCACACCCAACAGAGCAAAGGACACCAGGATCATACCGGCTGTCAGGATAAACTGCCGCTTATACAGGCTTCTCATGAGGCCGTCACAACCTCGAATTTATATCCTACGCCCCACACGGTCTTGAGGCTCCACTGGCTGCTGACGCCCTCCAGCTTCTCCCGCAGGCGCTTGATGTGTACGTCCACGGTACGGGAGTCTCCGAAGTAATCGAAGCCCCACACCTCATCCAGCAGCTGGTTGCGGGTAAACACCCGGTTGGGGGAGGCAGCCAGATGGTACAAAAGCTCCAGCTCCTTGGGGGGCGTGTCCACCCGCTTGCCGTCCACCAGCAGCTCATAGGAATCCAGGTTGATGACCAGCTTGTCAAAGGAGAGCTTCTTCTCTCCCCCTCCGTTTTCGTCACCGCCGAACCGGCGCATCACCGCGTGGATGCGGGCCAGCACTTCCTTCATCTCAAAGGGCTTGACAATGTAATCGTCGGCGCCCCCCTCCAGGCCCGCCACCTTGTCCTGGGTCTCGCCCTTGGCGGTGAGCATGATCACGGGGGTCTTGTCATTCTCCCGGATCTTTTTCAGCACCGACCAGCCGTCCATAACGGGCAGCATAATGTCCAGCAGAACCAGGTCAGGCCGGAAGGAGCGGAACAGTTCCACACCCTTGCCGCCGTCGCCGGCCACCGCTGTTTCGAACCCCTCCTTCTCCAGATAGAGATGGAGCAGTTCAGCAATGTTGGAGTCGTCTTCCACGATGAGGACTTTCTTGGCCATAGTACACCGTCCTTTTCAGACTAATCAAATGGTATTCTTCCGGTATGTCCGTTTATACCTGGGCGTCTGTGCCATACTTAACCTTATTATAATGCGTAATGAACAGAGCCGGAAGGCTTGAAAGCCAAATCTTTCAAGGCCAAATAGCTTTGTTCAGGTGCAAGGTTTTTGGACAAAGTTATCCAAAAAACCTTGCACCTTCCATTGGTGCGTCTCAACGCACCAATGGAAATACGCATTATAACAATGGCTGAATTCCATAAAATCGGCTCCCTTGAGCCATTTTATGGAATTACGCGGCTACAGCCGCGGGAATAAACCGATTTTCGGTTTATTCATCAGACATTATTATACACGTTTCCCCACAGTGGGGGTGAACAATTTGTAAATCGCCTTATCTTGCCCCCACATAGGACCGATCCAGCTGGAGCACCACATAGCAGCCGGGCACCACCTGCTCTGCCGCCTCGGTAATGCGTCTGCGAATCTCCTCATCGCTGAGACGGCAGCGGTGGGGGACCACCACATCAAAGATCAGATTGGAGTGTCGGGGACCACGGGTCAGGCGGAAGTCGTGGATGCTCATATCCGGGTCGATCTCCCGGACCAGCTCGCTCACCTGCTCCCGCAGACGGGCTACCTCACTGTCTCCGGTGGCAATGGGGTCCATGTGGGCGGTGGTCTCAATGCCGAATTTCTCCTGGATCTCCCGCTCGATGTGATCGATGGCATCATGGGCCTCCATGATGTCGTCTCCCTCCGGCACCTCGGCGTGGAAGGAGCACATCCGACGGCCCGGTCCGTAGTCATGGATCACCAGATCGTGCATCCCCACCACCTGCTCGTGGGACAGAACCAGCTGCTGGATGGCCTTCACCAGCTCCGGGTCGGGGGCGGTGCCCAGCAGGGGATTCAGGGTATCCTTGGCGGCGCCCCAGCCGGCCCGCAGGATAAAGACTGCCACCACCACGCCGATCCAGCCGTCAATGCTCACATGAGCAAAGTGACCGATTAGGGTGCCCGCCAGCACGGCGGAGGTGGCCACCACATCAGACAGGGAGTCGGTGGCAGTGGCCTGCATGGCCGCCGAGTGGATACGCTTGCCCAGCTTCCGGTTGAAAAGACTCATCCACAGCTTGATCAGGATAGAGCAAACCAGAATACCCACCGACAGGATGGAAAAGGCCACTTCCTCCGGCTGGATGATCTTCTCAATGGAGGTCTTGCCCAGCTCCACACCTACCATTAATATCAGCAGGGACACCAGCAGTCCCGCCAGATACTCAATGCGGCCGTGGCCAAAGGGGTGGCCGTCATCAGCCTTCTGCCCCGCCAGCTTGAAGCCCACCAGGGTCACCACTGAGGAACCTGCGTCGGACAGGTTGTTGAAGGCGTCGGCAGTGACAGCGATGGAGCCGGTGACCACGCCGGCAAAAAACTTGCCCAGCGACAGCAGCAGGTTGAGGAAAATACCTACTCCGCCGGACAGTACACCGTAGCGCTCCCGCACCGCCGGGTCCTGTACCTGCTGATAATCTCGTACAAAATGCCGGACCAGAAAATCCGTCATATACGCTCACTCCAAACCAAAAAACAAGATTCTTATTATTATCCCACGGAAGGCCGGTAACGTCAAGTTCCATACCGCTTTCCTGGGAATAGAAAAAGAGCGCTGCGCCAAGCGCCGCGCTCTTTTTTCATTTGTATCTTACTCCAGGTCAGCGGGTAAAAAAGCCTCGTAGGGCAATACGGCGGACAGCTCCACCATCAGATCGGAGAAACCACCCGACCGATCCCAGTCTGTCCGCGGGGTACGCAGCACCGCGCCCCCCTCCGGCGGCCGGATGGGCAGAGAGACCACCGCCCGGGACCCCCGGTCCTCCCGCTGCTCAAATACGATAGCCCCGCCGTGGAGGGCGGCGATCCGCCGGGCCACCCGCAGGCCAAGGCCCAGGCCGTCGGGCCGGTGGAGCAGCTCCTGCTCTTTCTCCTCCTCCGGCGGCAGCAATCCGGGGCCGTCGTCCCACACGGTAAGCACCGCCCGGTCCTGGCGCACCGCCAGGCGCAGTCCGGTATGCCCCCCTTTTCCGGCCGCCCGAAAGGCATTGGAAATGAGGCCCAGCAGCATCCGCCGCAGCTGGGGGCCGTCCCCGGTGGTGATGAGGCTGCCCCGCTCCTCCTCATAAGAGAACTCCAGGCCCGCCTGTCCCGCCAGGGAAGCCACCTGCTCTCCAAGGCCGCGGCACAGCCCGGCAAGGTCCAGACTGGTCCGGGTCACTGTCAATTCGTCCTCCGGCAGCTGGAGATATTCCAGATTGCCCAGCATCCGCATCATGCGGTACATACTCTGGTGGAGGATGGCCAGGTAGGGCTCACATTGGCGCCCTCCCTTCTCCTGTACCACCGGCGTCAGCAGCTGCACCGCCGCCGCCAGATTGTTCATCTGCTCCCGGAACTGCTCCACCAGCAGCAGCCCCAGATCCTCGGAAACAGGCTCCATGGGCCTCCCTCCTCCTCTCAGCTCCCAAAACACGGTAAAGTCAAAGTCAGTATAGCAAATATTTTGTCGAATCTCAAGGAATACGGTCGTATTACATCGAAACCGCCACGTTTACCGATAACCGCCATATAAATTTATACAGTTTCCCCAGTAAGTTTTGCATTTTTCCTCTTTTCATTCCCGGCAGATTAGTCTATAATGTAGTCGCGCCAAAGAAAGATGTATTAAGAGGCTATTTAGAACAAAGGAGAGATTCACTATGAGCATTAAAGTGGGTATTAACGGTTTTGGCCGTATCGGCCGTCTGGTGTTCCGCGCCGGCATCAACCGCTCTGACATCGAGTTCGTGGGTATCAACGATCCCTTCATGACCCCCGACTACATGGCTTATATGCTCCGTTACGATACCATGCACGGTCAGTTCGACGGCACCATCGAGTACACCGATGACGCCATCATTGTCAACGGCAAGACCGTGAAGTTCTTTGCCTGCATGGACCCCAAGGACATTCCCTGGGGCGAGGTGGGCGCTGAGTACGTCGTGGAGTCCACCGGCGTGTTCCTGACCCAGGAGAAGGCCCAGGCTCACATCGACGCCGGTGCCAAGAAGGTCGTTATGTCCGCTCCTTCCAAGGACTCCACCCCCATGTTCGTGATGGGCGTCAACCACAACACCTACACTTCCGACATGAAGTTCGTGTCCAACGCCTCCTGCACCACCAACTGCCTGGCTCCCATCGCCAAGGTGCTGCATGACAACTGGGGCATCACCGATGGTCTGATGACCACCGTTCACTCCACCACCGCTACCCAGAAGACCGTCGACGGCCCCTCCAAGAAGGACTGGCGTGGTGGCCGCGCTGCTGCCGGCAACATCATCCCCTCCTCCACCGGCGCCGCCAAGGCCGTGGGCAAGGTTATCCCCGAGCTGAACGGCAAGCTGACCGGTATGTCCATGCGTGTTCCCACCCTGGACGTGTCCGTGGTTGACCTGACTGTCAACCTGGCCAAGCCCGCCAAGTACGACGAGATCTGCGCCGCCATGAAGGCCGCTTCCGAGGGCGAGCTGAAGGGCATCTTGGGCTACACCGAGGATGCCGTTGTCTCCTCCGACTTCCTGGGCGACACCCGTACCTCCATCTTCGACGCCGGCGCCGGTATCGCTCTGACCGACACCTTCGTGAAGGTCGTGTCTTGGTACGACAACGAGATCGGCTACTCCAACAAGGTCCTGGACCTCATTGCTCATATGTATTCCGTGGACCACAAGTAAGTTACTTGAATCCAAAAAAGGGACGCTGCATCAGCAGCGTCCCTTTTTTATGTTTATCTCTCTGATATTAGGCGGCGTTTACACCAGTTCCTTCAGCAGGGGCTCAAACTGAACCCCCTCCAGAGGCGGGGTACCCACCTCCAGGGTGCAAGCCACGCAGCGCTGGACAAAGTCCACCGCCTGCCGCACCGATCCGGGCAGCTCGTCTCCCCGCATCAGCGCCCCCAGCAGCACGCTGGCAAAGAGGTCACCAGTGCCGGGGAAATGGGCGGGCTCCTGGTGCGCCATGGCAAAGCCGGTGGTGCCGGTGATGCGGTCAAAATAGCCCGCCCCGATTTGGCCCTCCGTCAGGCTGACACCGGTGAGCACCACCGAACGCCTGCCGTCCAGGCTCAGCCGCTCCAACCAGTTCCGGATGCCCGTCTCCTCCGTGGGACGGTTGGCGTAGTCCTCGTCCAGCAGCAGGGCGGCCTCGGTCCAGTTGGGGGTGATGCAGTCGGCCTGGTCAGCCAGCTGACGCATTTTAGCGCACAGGTCTGGGGTACAGGTGCGGTAGGGCTTTCCGTGGTCTCCCATCACCGGGTCCACCAGCACCCGGGTATGTTCTCCCCGGAACTTCCGATAAAAGTCCTCAATGATCCGGATCTGGTCTGCCGATCCCAGGAAACCACTGTAGATGGCGTCAAAGGTCACGCCCAGCTCCGCCCAATGGGCCGTGGTCCCCTCCATCTGGCCGGTCAGGTCCAGAAAGGTGGCTTTATCGCTGGGCGGGAAGGCGGTATGGGCAGAGAGGCTGGCGGTAAGCAGGGGGCAGCACTGGCTGCCCATAGCGGATAGCACCGGCAGCACCACCGTCAATGAGCAGCGGCCAAAGCCCGAAATATCCTGTATGGCAGCAATCCGGGGTGCAATTTCCATGGTATGGTTCCTCCTTTGGGCTGCATATGCCATTTCATTATAATGCCTTCCTGTCCCTGCCGCAACCCCCTGTCGGAATTGACATTTTCCCTCGCGGATGCTAAACTAGTGGACACAACAGGCGGGCATGATGGAATTGGTAGACATGCGAGATTTAGGTTCTCGTGCTTCACGGCGTTGGGGTTCGAGTCCCCATGCCCGCACCACGCTGCCGCGGACGTTGCCACGTTCGCGGCTTTTTATCATATCTTTGGATCTTTCACCCAGGAGGTTACCAAATATGGATACCCTGCATCAACTGATGAATTTTATTTCCCGCAGTCCCAGCCCCTACCACGCCGTGGGCAGCGCCGCCGCCCTGCTGGAGGAGGCCGGCTTCACCCGACTGGAGGAGTGCGCGTCCTGGACCCTGGAGTGGGGCAAAGGCTATTACACCACCCGCAACCAGAGCAGCCTCATCGCCTTCCGGCTGCCTAAAACCGCTCTCACCGGCTGGCGGATGACCGCCGCCCACAGCGACTCTCCCACCTTTTATATTAAGGGCGACGTGCTGGAAGGCGACAAGCGCTACCTCCGCCTGTCTGCTGAAGGCTACGGCGGCATGAACTGTGCCTCCTGGCTGGACCGGCCCCTCACTGTGGCAGGCCGGGCCATTGTCAAAACCGCCCAGGGCGTGGAGAGCAGTCTGATCTACCTGGACCGGGACCTGCTCACCATCCCCAGCCTGGCCATCCATCAGCAGCGGGATGTGAACCGGGGCCATGACTACAACGCCCAGAAGGATATGCAGCCCCTGTACGGCCTGGCGGGCAGCCCCTCCCTCACCCAGCTGGTGGCCCAGGAGCTGAACGTGAATCCCGAGCACATTCTCTCCACCGATCTCACCCTCTGCCCCCGGCAGCAGCCGGTGGTGCTGGGTCCCGCCGGGGAGCTGTTCCAGGCCCCCCGCATTGACGATCTGGGCTGCGCCTACGCCACCCTGGAGGGCCTGCTCACCGCCGCCCCTCAGGACAAGCTGGGTCAGGTCTACTGTCTTTTTGACAACGAGGAGGTGGGCAGCGGCACCCGGCAGGGAGCCCTCAGCTCCTTCCTGCCCGATGTGCTCTCCCGCATTGCCCATGTCCTGAAGCTGGACGACCAGCAGGTGCGGCAGGCTCTGACCGGCAGTATGCTCCTCAGCGCCGACAATGGCCACGCCGTCCACCCCAACTTCACCGAGAAGGCCGATCCCGCCAACAAGGTCTACCCCAACGGCGGCGTGGTCATCAAGCTGTCCGCCAACCAGAAGTACACCACCACCGGCCTCACCGCCGGTCTGTTCAAGGCCGTCTGCCAGCAGGCCGGAGTGCCGGTGCAGATCTTTGCCAACCGGGCCGACGAGCCCGGTGGCTCCACCCTGGGCAATCTGCTCAGCCAGGCCGTCAGCATCCCCATGGTGGACATCGGAATGGCCCAGCTGGCTATGCACTCTGCCGTGGAGACCGCCGGCAGTCAGGACCCGGCCTATATGGCCAAAGCCTGCGCCGCCTTCTTCCAGGCCGGCTTTGCGCCCATCGCCGACGGCATCTATCAATTTGCATAATACCAAATCATCTGCGGTTACTTCGGAAACCGCAGATGATTTTTTATTCAGCCTTTCCCCCAGGGATTGAGAAAGCAAATATGCCGTGTTATAATATAGCATAATAGCACAAATAATTTCTCTAATTCCACCGATATCCGTATTTTTTAACCAATTTCAGGGAGGTGTCGTCCCTATGGCAGGCGTTCGGCTGGAGCACGTGTCCCGGGAATATATCATGGGCAAAACGGTGATCAAAGCGGTGGACGACATCAGCTTTACCATCCCCGAGGGCAAATACACCATTATTCTGGGGGCTAGCGGCGCCGGTAAATCCACGGTCCTCAACATTTTGGGCGGCATGGACTCCCCCACCGGCGGCAAGGTCTTTGTCAACGAGAAAGAGATCTCCGGGTTCAACAAGAAGCAGCTCACCCAGTACCGCCGGGAGAGCATCGGCTTTGTGTTCCAGTTCTACAACCTGATGCCCAACCTGACCGTGGAGGAAAATGTGGAACTGGCCAGCCAGATCTGCCCCAACCCTCTGGACACTCGGGAGGTACTGCGTATGGTGGGTCTGGACGAGCGGCGGCGGAATTTCCCCGCCCAGTGCTCCGGCGGCGAGCAGCAGCGGGGCGCCATCGCCCGTGCCCTGGCCAAAAATCCCGATGTGCTGCTGTGCGACGAGCCCACCGGTGCCCTGGATTATGTGACAGGCAAATCCATCCTGGCCCTGCTGTACGACCTGTGCAAGCAGAGCAAAAAGACGGTGGTAGTGGTCACCCACAACGGCGCTCTGGCTCCTACCGCCGACGTACTGATCCGCATGAAGAGCGGCAAGATCGAATCCTTTGAAGAGAATCCCAACCCGGTGCCCGTACAGGAACTGGAGTGGTAGCATGATCTGGAAAAACTTTTTCCGCGACCTGCGGCGCACCGCCTCCCGGCTGATCTCGGTGAGCATCATCACCATGATCGCCGTGGTGGTGTATACCGGCCTCAGCGGCATCATTTACAATGTAGACCGGCTGATGGGCGACTACTACGACACCCAAAATGTGGCCGATTACTGGATCTCCGGTGCCGGCCTGGATCAGGGGGACTGCCGGGATCTGTCGTCCATTGCGGGCATTACCGGTGTGCAGCCCCGGGTGGTGCTGGATGCCGAGGACCGCTATGACAGCGACCTGACCCTCACCCTCTACGGTGTGGCCGGCTTTTCCATCAATACCCCTTACATTGTGGAAGGATCGCTGCCCCAAAACAGCCGGGAAATCTTCCTCAGCGACCAGTACGCCGCTGCCCACGGTCTGGAGGTGGGTGACTGGTACGAGATCACCCTTACCGGTCTGGGAGTCCACCTGCGGCTCCAGATCTGCGGTGTGGGCAAGGACCCGGAGTGCCTCTACAACATCAACGCCACCAATCCCTCCCCCGACTTGTCCCGTTTCGCCTTCGCCTATGTGGACGAGGAGGTCCTCAGCGGGGTGATGGGAGCCAATCAATATACCCAGATCTGTATCACCACCGCCGATGACATTCCCGCCTCTGCCATCCGGGAAGCCATCGATGATGCGCTGGGCAACAAAGTGGTCAACATCCTGGCGCTGAAGGACAACCAGCCCGCCTATTCCCTGATGGAAGGCAAAGACAACCTGGTACCCATCCTCACCTTCTTCCCCACCCTGTTTTTCCTGTGCGCGGTGCTGATGATGGTGAGTACCATGAACCGACTCATTGAAAATGCCCGTATGGACATCGGCACCTTCAAGGCTTTGGGCTATAACGACCACACGATTTTGATCTACTATCTGCTCCATGCCCTGCTGGTGGTGATCGTAGGGTTTCCCATCGGCGCGTTGCTGGGCAAATACATCTCCCAGCTTATCGTGTGGACCATTGCCACCGGCTGCGACCTGCCCCCCTACACTATTGTCCACGATTTCTCCGCCTGGGGCCAGGCGGCAGGCCTTACCGCCCTGTGCTGCCTGGGCAGCGCCTGGCTGGTGGCCCGCTCCCTGTTAAAGGAAAGTCCCGCCCAGTGTATGCGCCCCAAGCCCCCCAAAAACGCCAAGACCGTTCTGTTGGAACGGGTGGGTCCTCTGTGGCGGCGGCTGGGCTTTAACAGCAAGTACATCATCCGCAACACCTTCCGCAACAAGGTGCGGATGCTCACCTGTGTGGTGGGTATCGCCTTCTGTATGGCCCTGGTGTTCATGGCCTTTGCCATCAAGGACTCCATGGATGCCTACTCCGATGCCCTGGCCAAAAATCAAAACAAGTATGACGTTATGGCCAGTCTGAACAGCTCAGTCACCGAGGCCCAGTACAGCCGGTTGACCAACGCCCCCGGCGTCACCGGGGCAGAACTGGAGATGACCACCGCCTGTTGGATGTATACCGACGATCAGCGGACCACCTCCACTTTGACGGTGACCGAGGATACCGTCTCCCTTCACCTGTATGATCCCTACGCCACCGGGTCCCTCACCCTGCCGGAGGACGGGGTGGTGCTGGAAAAGCTGCTGGCTGACGATCTGGGGGTGGAGGAGGGCGATATCATTACCCTCCGTTTTACCGGCGACAACCATTACTACAGGTTAAGGGTCGCAGAGATCAACCGGTGCGTCAGCGGCGCCTATATCAGCCGCAGTCTGTGGCGGGAGCTGGGCAAGTCCTATACGCCCACCACCGCCTATCTCACCACCCAGGATGCCGCCGCACTGGAAACAGAACTGGACCGGTACGACTTTGTGGACGGCTGGCAGAGCCGGGAGGCAGTGACTGCTGCCGCGGTGGAGAAGATGACCAACACCTCCATGGTGGTGTACATCCTCATTCTCTTTGGCGGCGGGCTGGCCTGCATTGTCATCTATAACCTGGGCATTATGAGCTTCTATGAACAGATCCGCAGCCTGGCCACCCTGATGGTCCTGGGCTTTTACGAAAAAGAGATCAAAAAATTGCAGCTGAGCGAAAACCTGATTTTCGCCGGAGCCGGTATCCTGTGCGGCATTCCTCTGGGCATTGCCCTGGATCGGTTCCTGATCCTCTCCATCACCGCCATGCCTCTGGAGGTGATCATCACCCCCATGGCCATCGGCCTGTCATGCGCGGTCACCATGATCTTCGCCCTGGGCGTCAATGTGATCATCGGGCGAAAAATGCGGGAGATCGATATGCTGGGCGCACTGAAAAGCGTGGAATAGCACACGGGGGTGTTTCTTATGAAAGTTGTGTATTGGCGGCGGGGCACGGCTCTTCTGTCTGTGCTGGGCCTGCTTCTGCTAAGCAGCTGCTCCGGCTCCGGCCAGGACGAGTATCGCACCGTCCAGCCTGATACCGGCCCGGTGGAGTACCGGGTGGAGGATACCGGCACTGTGACCTATGCCGACAACTATACCATCGTCCCCACTGTTAGCGGTACCGTGACGGAGTGTACCTTCCAGGAGGGGGACACCGTAACGGCAGGTCAGACCCTGTACACCATTGACTCCGATGCCCTGGAGGATCAGATCGTCCAGGCCCAGCTGTCGGTGGACAGCGCCCAGGCATCCCTCAGCCAGGCCCAGGCCGCCTGCGCCGACCTGACGGTGGTCTCCCACGCCTTCGGCTCGGTGACGGCGGTGAACGTCCATGTGGGCGATATGATCTCCGCCGGCACACCGGTGGCCCAGGTGGTGGACAGCCTCAATCTGAAGCTCACCGTCCCCTTCTCTCTGGAGGATGCCGCCGCCCTTACCCCGGGCAGCGCCGCGGTGATCTCCTTCCCCGGCATGGCGGACACCCTCACCGGCACGGTGGTGCGGGTGTATGACACGCCGGTGGCCCTCAGCGGCAGCCGCACCGGCGTCAACGTGGAGTTCTCCTTCCGCAATCCCGGCACCCTGGCCAGCGGCGCCTCCGCCATGGCGTCGGTCAATGGCGTACAGTGCATGGAGGCGGGAACCATCGCCTACGCCACCGAGCAGGCCATCTACTCTGCCCAGTCCGGCCAGGTGCTTACCCTGTCCATCCAGGAGGGGGAGAGCGTCACCGCCGGCCAGACCATTCTCACCCTGAAAAACGACAGTCTCACCAACGCGGTGACCAACGCCTCTCTCCAGGTCCGCTCCGCCCAGACCTCCCTCTCCCAGCTCATGGACCAGCGGGAGGACTACACCATCACCGCTCCGGCGGACGGGGTCATCCTCTCCCGCACTTCCAAGGAAGGGGATCTGGCCTCCGCCGGCAGCCCCATGGCGGTGCTGGCCCAGCCTGAAGCCCTGTGCGTCCACGCCAGTATTGACGAGCAGTACATCGACCGGGTGGGTACCGGCCAGAGCGTATCCATCACCTTCACCACCGACACCGGGGAGCAGCGCACCTACACCGGCTCGGTGCGGCGGGTGGAGGACACCGGCGTCACCTCCGGCGGCGTCACCGACTACACCGTGGAGATCGCCCTGGACAACACCGACGGCCTGCGGGACGGCATGAACGTGTCGGTGTCCATTCTCACCGAGGGGAAGGAGAATTGCCTCCGTGTGCCCGTCAAGGCGGTGGACGGCGACACCGTCCAGGTGCTGCGCAACGGCAAGACCGAGACGGTCACCGTGGAGACCGGTCTCTGGGGCAGCGACTATGTGGAGATCCTGTCCGGGATCACGGAGGAGGACACCATCGTGCTTCCGTAAACAGAACAGCGCCTGCCGCGGCAGCGGCAGGCGCTTCTTTTCTCCAGATCTTAATCCAGGCTCCATTCTCCCTGGCAGCTGTTCACAAGGGCGGCGGCCTCCTCCGGGGTAAGGCCCTTGATGGAATAAGTGACGGCCACCGTGGGCTCCCCGTTGCGGAAATAGTGAACAGTGAAGGATTCGTATCGCCAGCCCGGGGTATCCCCCAGGTCATCGTCCACATAGCGGCCGAACCGCTGCTCCATTGCCTGGGGCGTGATCTCGTCCGGCAGCACGTCCGTGTCCAGCTGCTCACCGGTGTTGGAGTCCAGCAGCAGGGCTGCCTTCACGCTCACAGTGTCATACCCCCGGTACCACAGGATGCTCAAACTGTCCTCCACCTCGTCGAAATGCCAGTGGGCGCTTTCAAAGGTAAAGCCGTCGGGCAGGGCCGACCGGTCGGGCAGATAAGCGGCCAGCTCCTGCTGATAGGCCTCGCCCAGGGTCAGCTCCCCGCTGCCGTAGAGTCGGGCGGTACCCAGGTCCATATGCTGCCCGCCGGCGGGGGTAGTCAGGCCGTCGGCGGTAAATCCCTTGTGACCCACCACCAGATTGGTCAGCCAGGCGGCGATCCCCTCGTCTTTGCTGGTACAGGTAAAGTTCACCCCTATGGCGCCGTCAAAATAATCGGCATGGTAGGTGTATTCCTTGGTGTCGTCCCCATCCCGGTCATAATAGAGGGAATAGGTGGTCACCTTCATTCCGTCCACAGTCTCCACGCTGGCATCGTCATAGACCAGGTCACGGAAGGGTTCCCGGCCGGGCCACAGCTCCAGATACAGGGTATCCTCTCCCCGCTGACCGATGATCTCGATCCGCCAGGGGTTCCCCTCCCCGTCGTAGATCACCATGCCGCCCAGGCCGAAGCCGGTCCAATCTAACTGCCAAGGTACCTGATCGGTCCCCCCCAACACGTTGATGATCTCCTGGGCGGACAACAGCTCCATGAACCACCCCTCCGGATAGGCGTAGTCGCCTATCACGACGTCCGAGCCGGTACAGTCGGGGTAATGGTAATCATACCCGGGTACATTGGGGAAGCTGTGGGGCTGTCCTCCGAAGGCATCCTCCACCACCAGGGCATAGCCCCGCTCCGGGATGGTCTGTGTCACGGCAGGCGTGGCCGCCACCCCCGCCGTGGGGTCCGGCCCGGCCAGACTTCTCCCCTGCCACAGCTGCCAGCCGCCTGCCGCCGCCACCAGGCAGCAGGCCGCCAGCGCCCCCACCGCCAGAGCGGGTCGGGCTCTCCGGGGCCGCTCCCCCGCCAGCACCTTGTCCGCCAGCTCCGCCGGGGCGGCGATGCGATTCATATAGTCACGGTATCGGTTCATTCCAACTCTCCTTTCAGCAGGTCCCCCAGCTTTGCCCTGGCACGGGTGAGCCGGGAGCGGACGGTACCCTCCCGCCAGCCGGTCATTTCGGCGATCTCGGCGGTCTGGTACCCCTCATAGTAGTAGAGGTGCAGCACCGCCCGATCCCGGGCCGGCAGCGTCATGATGGTCTCCATCAGATTCTGCTCCTCCGGAGCGGCGGCGGGATAGGTGTCCAGCAGCGGGGCGGTGCGCCGCCGCCAGGGCGAGCGCAGGCGGCTTTTGCAGCCGTTGACGGTGACCCGCAGCAGCCAGGCCTTCTCATGAGCGGGGCTTTCAAACTCCGGCCCCTTCTCCAGCAGGCGCAGGAAGGCGTCCTGCACCGCGTCCTCCGCCTCATGGGCGTCCCCAAGGATGGCCAGAGCGGCCCGGTACAGGGTATTTTCATGGGTCTTGATCAGTGTTTCCAACCGGTTGGGGTCCATTTCCTCTCTCCCCCTTTCACCCTATATACGCTTTTAGACGGCAAATTGCTGCAATGGTAGCATAAAATAGGAACCAACGCAAGTTGCCTCAAGGCAAAAAACTATGGTATACTGAAAAAAACGCTTGGGAGGCCTGTCCTATGCAATTTTATCTCAGCGCCGACATCGAAGGAACCTGCGGTATTGCCGACTGGAAGGAGACCGAGCGGGGTTCCGCTTTCGATTATGAGCCCTTCCGCAAACAGATGACCGCCGAGGTGGCCGCCGCCTGTCAGGGCGCCCTGGCCGGTGGGGCGGATGGCCTGCTGGTGAAGGACGCCCATGACTCCGCCCGCAACCTGGACGCCGCCGCCCTCCCCCGTGAGACCCGCATTTTCCGGGGCTGGACCGGCGATCCCCTGTGTATGATGGCCGGCCTGAACCGGGAAACGTTTGGCGGCGTACTTTTTACCGGCTATCATGCCTGGAGCTCCTGCGGCGGTAATCCATTATCCCATACCATGACCACCGACTGCGCTCAGGTGCTGCTCAATGGAACTCCGGCCAGCGAGTTTCTCATCAATGCCTATATTGCAGGTTACTTCGGCGTACCCGTCTGTTTTCTGTCCGGGGACAAGGACCTGTGCGACAGCGCCCGGCAGCTCATCCCCGCCATTGTCACCGTCCCGGTGAATGAGGGTGTGGGGGGCGGTGTACTTTCCATGCACCCCAGCGCCGCAGTGGAAGCCATTCGGAAAGGGGCGGAGGAGGCCGTGGGCCGGGCGGAGGACTGTACGGTGCCTATGCCGAAACACTTTGAGACTGCCGTTACCTTCCACGACCACAAACTGGCCTACCGCCGCAGCTTCTACCCCGGCGCTTGCCTGAAAGACAGCCGTACCGTCTCCTTTGCGGCAAAGGACTGGTACGAGATGCTGCGCTTTTATCACTTCGTACTGGCTTAAGGAGGACCGCCATGTCAGAACAGACCGACCTGCGCCTGGCAGTGCTGATCGACGCAGACAACGCGCCCCGCTCGGCCTTGGGCGACATCATGGCGGAGGTGGCGGTATACGGCACCCCCACCATCAAGCGAATCTACGGAGACTGGACCACCCCCAACCTGGCCTCCTGGAAGGGCCCTCTGCTGGAAAACGCCATCACCCCCATCCAGCAGTACAGCTATACCACCGGCAAGAATGCCACCGACTCGGCTATGATCATCGATGCCATGGACATCCTCTACACCGGCCAGGTGGACGGCTTCGTGCTGGTGAGCAGCGACAGCGATTTCACCCGTCTGGCCGTCCGGCTGCGGGAGGCGGGCAAAAAGGTCTACGGTATGGGAGAGCGGAAAACACCCAATCCCTTCATTGTCGCCTGCGATAAATTTGTTTACATTGAGGTCATCCGGGCGGCAGCGGAGCAGGCCAGGGCGGAGGAAGAAAAACCCAAGGCCCAGAAGCCCCAGAAAAAGAAGGAAGCTCCCGCACAGCCTCCAGAAGCGGAGCACAAGGTCCCCCAGGCGGTGGTCAAGCTCATTGCCGAGTCGGTGGATACAATTGCCGATGAGGACGGCTATGCCGCTCTGGGCGAGCTGGGCAATCTGCTGGTGAAAAAGCAGCCCGACTTCGACCCCCGGAACTTCGGTTTTTCCAAGCTGTCCAAGCTGGTCAAATCCCTCTCCCGCTTTGAGGTGGATGTGCGTCCCACCAGCCAGCCCAACGTGACCCACATCCTGGTACGGGATAAACAGAGCAAATAAAGAATGTCGTCCATATTCTTCCACGGGAGGCTGCGAAATTCACAGCTTCCCGTGGCTTTTTTTGTGCATTTTTCAGAAAGACAGAAGCAGTCCCATAGGGTATAATATTCCGGACCCAATGCGCCGGGCAGTACGGATCTTTTTTCCGGATTCTGCGTCCGTTTTGTCTGACTCGTTGGTATATTTCCCGCATAGCAGGGTAAATTATGATCAAAACATCCCTGTCACAGAGGCATTAAAGAAATGTCTTTGATTTTATGGCAGGTTATGTTATAATGTATACGTATTGGAGCGCTCTGCCGCAGGCAGGCGTTTGCAGATGCTTTATGGTGCCGGTCTGATCCGGCCTTGGATGCCGCCGGCGTGGGTGTGTTCCCCGGCGGAAGGAATAGAGGGTTGCATTTTGACAAAGTATGTGATTCACGGCGGGAAACCGCTTTTTGGAGAGATCGACATCAGCGGCGCAAAAAACGCCGCTGTTGCCATCATCCCCGCCGCCCTGTTGGTGGACGGGGTATGCCGCATTGAAAATCTGCCTCAGATCAGCGATGTAACGCTGCTGCTCAATATTTTGCAGGAACTGGGCGCCGACGTGCGTACGGTCAACCGTACCACCGTGGATGTGGACTGCTCCCACATCCGCAACGCCCGGGTACCTGAGGAACTGGCCCGCAAGATCCGGGCCTCCTACTACCTGATCGGCGCTCTGCTGGGCCGCTTTGGCTCCGCGGAGGTTCCCCCGCCCGGCGGCTGTGATTTCGGCGGCCGGCCCATCGACCAGCACATCAAGGGTTTTGTGGCCATGGGGGCCAACGTGGACGTCCGGGGCGGCTATATCCATGCCAAGGCCTCCAATGGCCGGATGAACGGCACCCAGATCTATCTGGATATCGTCTCCGTGGGCGCCACCATGAATATCATGCTGGCCGCCGTGCTGGCCGACGGCATGACCATCATTGAAAATGCCGCCAAGGAGCCCCACATTGTGGACCTGGCCAACTTCCTCAACTCCATGGGCGCCGAGATCATGGGCGCCGGCACCGACGTCATCAAGATCCGGGGCGTGGAGCGGCTGACCGGCGGCACCTACTCCATCATTCCCGATCAGATCGAGGCGGGCACCTATATGACCGCCGTGGCTGCCACCGGCGGCGAGGTGCTCATCAGGAACGTGATCCCCAAGCACCTGGAGTGCATCACCGCCAAGCTGCTGGAGATGGGCGTGGACGTGGAGGAGCGGGACGACGCCGTGCTGGTGCGCCGCACCGGCAAGCTGACCCGTACCAACGTCAAGACCCTGCCTTACCCCGGCTTCCCCACCGATATGCAGCCCCAGATCGCCGCTGTCCTCTGTCTGGCTGAGGGCACCAGCGTCATCACCGAGGGCGTGTGGGACAACCGGTTCCGTTATGTGGACGAGTTCCGCCGCATGGGAGCTCAGATCCAGGTGGACGGTAAGATCGCCGTCATTGAGGGCGTGGAGAAGTTTACCGGCGCCCGCATCCAGGCCTGTGACCTGCGGGCAGGCGCGGCCATGGTTATTGCCGGACTGGCTGCCCAGGGCACCACAGAGATCGGCCACATCCACCACATCGAGCGCGGCTATGAGGACATCGTCCGCAAGCTGTCCGGCGTGGGCGCCGACATCCGTGTGGTGGTCACCCCCGACGAGGACAAACAGGCCCAGGTTGGATAATCAACATAAATCTTATGCAGGCGGGGGAACTCCCCCGCCTGTTTTTTCTGGAAAGGAGCGATTTTGTGCTTCAACTGTGTACCCTGGCCAGCGGCTCCAGCGGCAACAGCCTGCTGGTCAGTGACGGCGCCACCCACATTCTGGTGGATGCCGGCATCTCCTGCCGCCGGATCACCACCGCCCTGAAGGGGCTGGGCGTCGACCCCGCCAGCCTGTCCGCCGTGCTCATCACCCATGAGCACACCGACCATATCTCCGGTCTCACCACCCTGACCAAACAGCGGAAAGTGCCGGTGTACGCCAGCCGGGGCACCGGTCGGCAGCTGTGCTACCGCATCGCCTTTCTGGAAGAGGTACTTCACCCCTTCACGCCGGGGGAGTGCTTCTCCATCGGCTCCATCGACATTGAGACCTTCCCCACCCCTCACGACGCCGCCGAGAGCACCGGCTACGCCCTCTCCGCCGGCGGGCGGAAGGCGGCGGTGGTCACCGACCTGGGCCATGTAACAGAGGCGGTGGAGGCGGGCATCCGGGGCGCCAATCTGCTGGTAGCCGAGGCCAACCATGACGTGGAATGGCTCCGCTCCGGCCCCTACCCCTACTTTCTCAAGGACCGCATCCTGGGCGACCGGGGCCACCTGTCCAACGAGGCTGGGGCTGCCCTGGTGTGCTCCGCTGTATCGGCAGGCGCCTCCGCCGTGGTGCTGGCCCACCTGTCCCACGAGAACAACACCCCGGAGCGGGCCCGGCAGGTGGTGGGGGATTCCCTCACACGCATGGGAGCCGTTCCCGGCCGGGACGTACTGCTGGATGTGGCTCCCCGCAGCGAGCCGGGACGGAGGTACACCGTATGAAGGGAATTTCCATCCACATCATCTGCGTGGGCAAGCTGAAGGAGAAATTCTACATAGACGGAGCGGCGGAATATGTCAAGCGGCTGGGGGGCTACTGCAAGCTCCAGCTCACCGAGCTGCCCGAGGAGCGGCTGCCCCAGAACCCCTCCCGAGCCCAGATCGACGCCGCCCTGGAAAAGGAAGCGGCAGCGGTGACCGCCAAGCTGCCCAAGGGCGGGGCACTGGTGGCCCTGTGCGTGGAGGGCCAGCTTCTCTCCAGCGAGAAACTGGCCGCCCGTCTGGAGGGATGGACGGGCCAGGGCAAAAACACCCTGACCTTCCTCATCGGCTCCTCCTACGGGATGTATCCTTCCCTGAAAGAAAAGGCCGATCTGCGGCTGTCCATGTCCCCCATGACCTTCCCTCACCACCTGGCCCGGGTCATGCTGCTGGAGCAGATCTACCGCTGCTTCAAGATCGTGGAGGGCTCCGGGTACCACAAGTAAAGAGCAGGAAATTTTTTGCAGCTTACGGCGTAAACTCCCAAAAAACAGGGTAGATATACCGGTCAGTTTGTGCTATAATCACAAGCGCAGAGATGTGCTTTTGCTGAAATTGAGGTATTGGAGGTAATTCCCATGGCTTATCGTGATGTATATGAAAAGTGGCTGAACAGTCCCGCTCTCAGCGAGGCGGAGAAGGAGGAACTGCGTTCCATCTCCGGCGACGAGAAGGAGATCGAAAGCCGCTTTTTTGCTCCTCTGGAGTTTGGTACCGCCGGTCTGCGCGGCACTATGTGCGTGGGCCTGCATCAGATGAATATCCACGTCATCCGTCACGCCACCCAGGCTTTCGCCGAGGTCATCAAGGCTGAGGGCCCCGAGGCGGTGGAGCGTGGCGTGGCTGTGTGCTACGACTGCCGCAACAACTCCGAGACGTTCGCCCGTGAGACCGCCTGTGTCATGGCGGGCAACGGCATCAAGGTCCGTCTGTTTGACGCCATGCGTCCCACCCCCGAGGTGTCCTTTGCCGTGCGGGAGTACCACTGCATCGCCGGCGTCAACGTGACCGCCAGCCACAATCCCAAGGAGTACAACGGCTACAAGGTCTACTGGCAGGACGGCGCTCAGCTGCCCCCCCACCACGCCTCCGCCATTGCCGCCAAGATGGAGGAGCTGGATCTGTTCGACTCCATCCAGCGCATGGACTATGACGAGGCAGTAAAGGCCGGACTCATCACCCTCATGGGCGAGGAGACCGACGAAAAGTTCCTGGCCAATGTGATGGGCCAGGTCAACGACAAGGCCGCTGTGGAGAAGGTAGCCGACACCTTTAAGATGGTATACACCCCCTTCCACGGCACCGGCTACAAGCTGATCCCCGAGGCTCTGAAGCGTCTGGGCATGAAGCACGTCATCTGTGTCCCCGAGCAAATGGTTATTGACGGCAACTTCCCCACCGTGGTCTCCCCCAACCCGGAGAATCCCGAGGGCTTCTACCTGGCTGTGGATCTGGCCAAGAAGGAAGGGGCCGACTTCATCCTGGGCTCCGACCCCGACGCCGACCGCGTGGGCATCATGGTGCGCAACGACCAGGGCGAGTACATCACCATCTCCGGCAACCAGACCGGCGTGCTCCTGCTGGACTACCTGATCGGCGCCAAGCAGCGCACCGGCAAGATGCCGGACAAGCCGGTGGCCCTCAAGACCATCGTCACCACCGAGATGGCCCGCAAGGTGGCCGAGACCAACGGCCTGGCCTGCTACGACACCTTCACCGGCTTCAAGTTCCTGGCCGAGAAGAAGGACAAGCTGGAGAACGCCGGCGAGGGCAAGGTGATCTTCGCCTACGAGGAGAGCTACGGCTATATGCTGGGCGACTACGTCCGGGACAAGGACGCCGTCACCGCCGCTCTGGCCCTCACCGAGATGGCCGCCTGGTACGCCGGTCAGGGCATGACCCTGTACGACGCCCTCCAGAAGTGCTATGAGAAGTACGGCTTCTACGGCGAAAAGACCCTGAACCTGGTGATGCCCGGTCTGGACGGTCTGAAGAAGATGGCCGACCTGATGGCCGGTCTGCGGGAGCACCCCCCGGTGGAGATCGCCGGCGTGGCGGTGACCCAGCAGAAGGACTACAAGGACGGCTCCGTGGTCAGCGTGGCCGACGGCAGCAAGAGCACCATGGAGCTCTCCGGCTCCAACGTGCTGCGCTACGAGATGGCCGACGGCACCAGCCTCATTGTCCGTCCCTCCGGCACCGAGCCCAAGGTCAAGGTGTATATCCTTGCCAACGGCGCCACCAAGGCGGAGGCCGATGAGAAGGTAGCCAAGTATGCCGCCTGGGCCGAGCGCCTGAAGGGCTGATTTGAAATGCAAAAAGCCGCCCCCGCTTCACGCGGGGGCGGCTTTTTTGATGGTTACTGCACCACTACCATACGGACCTTGCCGCCGTTCTCCGGCGTGCGGTCGTAGTAGATGGTGATGTTGTCGGAGAAGGCCCGGGCCTGATTGAGGGCATCCATGGGGTCCTCCGCCGTAAACCACTGCTTGGTTGTCTTGTTGTAGCACACCACGTTGTCCGAAATGGGCAGCACCATGTCGGTGGTGGTCACCGTCTTGGCCTTCATGTCAAAGGCGCTGCGGCGTACGCCGTCCAGCTCCTTCAGGAACACATAACCGGCAATTTTGTTTTTATCCTGAAGGGTATTCAGAGAGGCGACCACACCGCCTACCGCGTTGCGGGGTACTTCCACGCCGCCCACCAGTTCCAGCTTGGTCTCTCCATTCTTGTCCGAGGTGGTCACAATTACAGTGGAGTTCACAATCTCTCCCATGCTGGAGGGGGTAGTCATGGTACCCTTGCTCATGAAGCCATAGGTGTACAGATCGCCGGTCACGTCGTTCAGTACCAGCACATTGTACCGGCCGGCATAGTCCTTGCTGGCATACAGGATCTTGGAGGCGGGTACGCTGACGGCGGTAATCTGGCTGTACTTAACGGGCTGGAGCTTGCTGCTGCCCACCTTCTCGTACACCGCTACGTTGTCAGCCAGGGGTGTGCCGCCCAGAGTACGGGCAGCCACATCCAGCTTGCCGGTGACCCCGCTGGAGGAGCCGCCGGTGAGGCGGGTCAGGGTGATCTGGCCCAGCTTATAAGAAGAGACGGTGACCAGTTCACCCATCATCTTCTCTGCACTGTCCCCCCGGTAGGAGGTTTTGCCTTCCACCTTGCCCAGAACGCTGTCCAGCAGCTGTACCACAGCCGTTCCATCCTCGGCAATGCTCTCCACATAGCCCACTGCGTTGCCCTTGGCAGCAGCGGTAGTAACCGCACCGGCCACCTTGCCGTCGCTGGTAAGCAGCAGAGTCAGGGTATCCCCAATCTTGAAGTTGCGCAGATCCTCCACCGCACAGGGCAGCACCGGCAGTTCCTTTCCCATGACCCAGATCTTGGCCGGAGTATCGGTATTGGGGTAGACGTTCTCATACATACCGGTGAGCCGCAGGTCCGAGATGTTCATGACCTTAGCGCCGCTGTCATAGGTGGCCACGTCATACTGACGGATGTCATTGACGGTGGCGGGCATCCCGTTCTTGTAGATCTGGTAATTGCTCTCCCCCTTGGTCAGGGCAGTAAAGGGATTGCCGGAGGGTACGTTCCGGGCCACCATAGCGGTGTCGGAGGCGGAGGCGGAGCGGAGGAACAGATAGTCCACCTTGCCCTCCGCCGTGTAGTAGAAGGTGGCGGGGGTGCCCGGCTTCAGATCCTGCCACAGCTCCTCATACACCTTCTTCTCACCGTCCTGATAGACGGTGGTCTGGGGAGGCAGCTCCAGGGTCTCGCCGCCGGTGAGGCGTGCTTCGTTGTAGGCCCACTCAGCCACGTTGACCGCCCGGCTGATGATGTTCTCCTTGGGCTGGAAGGCCAGCAGCTTGTCGTTCTTGTCCAGCACCACGTCGCCCTGCATTCCTTCCAGGTTCTCGTCCAGCCCCGCCCGGTCGGTCTTGTAGGTTCCGGTGGTGGTCTTGACCGCAGTGTTGGAGCCGGCCAGGGTGGCGTTCACATCCAGCAGGATACCGCCGTCCTCCACCTTGCAGCCCAGGCCGGTGAGGTAGAGGCTGTCGCTGCCCTTGGTCTTGGCAAAGAGCAGATTGTAGAACAGAATGGCGGCCTGGCCGCGGGAGATGGTGGAGGCTCCGGTCAGGTTCAGTTTATCCAGCAGTCCGGCGGAGCTGGCCAGTCCCATATAGCCGTCGTACCAGTTGAGGCCGCCGGCCACATCGCCGTCGCCGTAGCCCAGCACCCGCATGAGGATGGTGACTGCCTCGCCGCAGGTAATGACCCGGTCGGGCTGGAAAGAGCCGTCTCCCACGCCCATGATCAAGCGGGTACCCGCCGTGGAGCTCTCTCCATCGCCGCCGGCGGAGCCGCCCACCGTGATGGAGGCGGCCAGATTGATATAACCTCTGGCCCAGTAGGTGGAGCTGACGTCGGTAAAGATGGTACGGCTGCGCTGGGCAGGCTCCTCGTCGCCCCGGCCCATAATCTCCACCGTCATCTTGCAGAATTCACCCCGGGTCAGGGTACCCTGGGGCCGGAAGGCACCGCCGCCGGTACCGTTCACCACGCCCAGCAGACGCAGCATCTCAGCGGCGTTGGCCTGGTCGGGATCAGTGATGTCTGTAAAGGCCGAATTGCCGGCCGCAGAGGCGGAGGGCACTACCAACATACTTACCAGCAGCGCCACCGCCAGCAGGGCGGAAAGCCAAGTTCTCTTTTTCATGATCTCACTCCTTTAGTCTGCCCGCAGGGCCTCCACCGGCTGGAGACCAGAGGCCTTGATGGCAGGATAGAGGCCAAAGGCCACGCCCAGGGCAACGGAGATAAAGAAAGCGCCCACCGTTATCCCGGCGTTGGGTATCAATATGGTGTGGAAGGATATTTTCCCCACGATTAACGTGCCGATATAACCCACGATGATGCCAAAGATACCGCCGATGCCGCAGATCATACAGGCCTCAATGAGGAACTGGGCGATGATGCTCTTGCGCTCAGCACCGATGGCCTTGCGGATGCCGATCTCCCGGGTACGCTCGGTGACAGTGACCAGCATGATGTTCATGATGCCGATACCGCCTACCGCCAGAGAAATGGCGGCGATACCGCCCAGGAAGCGCTGCTGCATCTGATCCTGCTCCTTACCCTCCTCCTGCATCTGGTTGGGGGTGGTGACGCTGTAATAACCGCTGTTGGGGTCGATAAGGCCCTGAAGGAAGCCCTTGAGCAGCGTGATAGCCCGGGTGGTGGACTCGGAGTCCTTGGCTTTGGCCACAAAGGTATCCATGCTGGTCTGGCCGTTGAGCACCCGGTTCATGGAGTAGGGCAGCACGATATAGCGGTCCATACCGGTCATGTTGTTGGGGTCTTTTTCCTGATAGACTCCAATGACCTCAAAGGGGATGTTGTTGATGGTGATGGTCTGGCCCACCGGATTCATGTAGTTAAAGAGGGCGTCCGCCATCTTGGAACCCAGCACACACACCTGGTTGTAGTTCTTCACATCCAGGTAGGCAATGTCTCTGCCCTTGGCCAATGTAAAGTTGTTGCACAGGGAAAACTGCTGGTTGCCCATCACCACCTGGGGAGATTCCTCCCAGGGGGTATTGTAGTTATCCAGGGTCTTGGCGCCGTACTTGATGACGGTCTGATTGTACATCTGCACCACCGGGGTGACGCCCAGTACATACTCGTCCAGCTCCATACAGTAGTCGTACAGCTCATCGGATACCTTCTCGCTGTTCCAGCTGCTGGCCTGGATGTTGATGATGTTGGTGCCCAGGCTCTCATAGAACGCCCGCATCTGCTGGTTCTGGCCCTGGGCATAGGACACCAGGATAATGACGGCGGCCAGGCCGATGATGACGCCCAGCATGGTAAGGACGGAGCGGGCCTTCTTGGCCGCAATGGATTTGACCGCAATCTTGAACGCCTGGGTCAGATTCATGCGAAGGCCCCCTCTCTGTCCCCGTCATAAATGATGTGTCCGTCGGAAATCCGCACCACCCGCTGGGCGGTGGAGGCGATGCCGTTGTCGTGGGTGATGAGGATGATGGTGGAGCCCTCCTCATGGAGCCCGTGGAGAATCTCCAGCACGTGCTTGCCGGTGCGGGAATCCAGGGCGCCGGTGGGCTCGTCGGCCATGATGATGGGAGGCTGGGTGGCAATGGCCCGTGCAATGGCCACCCGCTGCTGCTGACCACCCGACATCTCGGTGGGCTTGTGCTCCGCCCGGTCGGCCAGCCCCACCCGCTCCAGGGCGGCCTCCACCCGGTCCCAACGCTTGGAGGCGGGTACCCCCTGATAGATCAGGGGGAGTTCCACGTTCTCCCAGGCGTTGAGGGCGGGAATCAGGTTGAATCCCTGAAAAATAAAGCCGATCTGCTTGTTGCGGATGTGGGCCAACTGCCTATCGGTCAGCTCGGTCACGTCCACCCCGTCCAGGTGGTAATCCCCATAGGTGGGGATATCCAGACACCCCAGGATGTTCATCAGGGTGGACTTGCCGGAGCCGGACTGGCCGATGATGGCCACGAACTCTCCCCGATCCACCGTGAGGCTTACCCCGTCCAGGGCCCGGACCTCGCTCTCCTCCCCTTCATGGTAGATCTTGAAGAGGTTTTTTACATCGATCAGCATATCAGCCACCCCAACTGTCGGCATTCTGGGTGGCGTAGCCGATAAACACCTTGTCGCCTTCGTTCAGGCCCCGCTTGACCTCCGCCCGGCTGGTATCGTTGATGCCGATCTCCACCGGCACAGCCCAGAAGCCCTCGGGACACTCCCAGGCGGGATCGGGCTCCAGAATGGCATTGGCGGGGGCCTCCTTGGACTTGACAAAGACGATGGTGCCGGTTTCCTCATCGGAGGAACCGCCGCCCATACCGCTACTGGCGCCGCCGCCCGCGGAGATACCCGGACCGGGCATGACGACCACGCCCAGCTTACGGGCGGAGACACCGCTGTTGGAATACCGCTGCGGCACTGCCACCGCGCCGCCGCTGACAGACATATTGCCGTCTATGATCATGCCGCCGTCGTCGATAATCACATTTCCGCCGTCAACGGTCCCGCCGTCGTCGGGCAGGATCTCACCGTCAATCACGCTGCCGTCATCGGGCAGGGTCTCGCCGTCCATTTCGCCGTCCATACCATCCTCTCCGCCGTTCTCGGCAGGGGGAGCATCCATATTGTCGGGCAGCGTCACATTGTTGAAGCTGACGTACTTCACAGCGGCAACAGGCACGGTGAGACAGTTGTCCGACTGGCTGGCCACGAAGGAATAGCTGACGTAAGTACCGGGGATCATGGAGCCGTCAAAGTTGTCCACCGCAACCACCGCCGGGATGGAGGCCACGCCGTTTTCTCCGGAGGCGGTGAGGGAAACGCTCTGCACCACGCCCATATAGGGAGTACCGTACTGATCCAGATCCACCATCATGCCCACCTTGACGTACTGGGCATTGCGCTCGTCCACGCTGATTTCCACCGTCATCTGGGAGGTATCGGCAATGCTGATGCCCTGGCCGCTCTGTACCTCCTCACCCTCCATGAGGCTGCAGGACAGAACTGTACCGGCGATGGGGGCCACGCCGTTATACTTGCTCAGCTCGTCATTGGCCTCCTTCAGCTTCTCCTGGGCGGCCTTCAGGGCCTCCTCCTTGGCGCTAATCTCCTGATCGGAGTCCTTGGCTCCCAGCTGGACCAGCACCTGGCCCGCCTTCACGTCGGCATAATTCAGCAGTCCGAAGCTCTCTACCGGACCGGAGGCCTTAGCCTTCACCACGGTAGTCTCATAGAACTCCAGCTTGCCGTTCTGATAGGGGTAGATGGGGGTGCCGTCGGCGGCGGTGAGGGAGGCGGAGGCCTCCATCCCCTCGGTGAGGGTGCCGGGATTGTCCAGCACAAAGACCACCTCAAAGTGGGTGGCACCCTCGGGAGAGACAAAGCGGACCTTGTTGATCTTCTCCACCGTACCGGTGCGGCTGCCCATGATGGAGGGGATGGTGATCTGGGCGGTCTGCCCCACCTTGATGCTGTCCTCATAGGCATAGCTGTAATAGAGGGAGATGCGCAGCTTGGTGTCGTTGACGATGGTGGCGATGGTGTCGCCCTCGTTCACCGTATCTCCCGCCTTCAGGTTGGCCACCTCCCGCAGGTTGCCGGCATGAGGGGCCTTGATGGTCAGCTCCCCGATCTTTTCATAGACCGCCTGGAGCTGCTTCTGGCAGTCGTCCACCGTCTCCTGGGCAGCCTTGACGGCCTCCCGGGCCGCGGTGTCGTCCATACGGTAGAGGGGTTGGCCCTCGGTGACCTGGTCACCCTCCTTCACATAGAGTTCCAGGATGGTACCGGTGCCCGGTGTAACAGTGGCCGATTTGTTGGCCTTGGCCATGCCGCTGCCTTCCACCTTCACCTGGATGGACCCCAGCTGAACGGTGTCGGTCATGGCTTCTCCCAGTCCGGTCTGATCCTCCCGGAATACAAAGTACCACAGAGCAAAGACAATTCCGGCAATTACCGCTGCGGTAATGAGCAGGCCCACGATCAGCTTGACCTTACTGCGGCGCTTTTTCTTTCTGGGGCCGGAAGGCGCCCCAGCCGGCGGCGTTTGGCCCGGAGCGGGCCGCTCGAGCACAGGCGTCTGTTGATCCGTCATATTGAACTCCTCCTTATGCACTTCCTTGTTCACTGCCATTCTAGCATACCGGGTAAGGTAAGCAATGACAAAGCAATGACAAATTCTTAACAAATCCTTAAGTTTCCCAGTCGACTTTAGGTTGGACATCCGCCAGCACCAGTGTATGCCCTTCCGCAGGAAATCTCCGCCGAAAACCGCCGCTCCTTTCTTTGGTATACGTTTCCTTTTTACAGACGTTTTCCGTCTGAAAAGGTTCCATCTTGGAAGAAAAGCAGGCGGCGGAAGGTAATCCTTCCGCCGCCTGCTTTCGGTTAAAGTTCAATCAGATAGCGCTCATACCCGTTGATCACTCTGGTCTTGCCGTAGCGCTGTTCCCGCTGGATGCTCCGGCCGTAATTCAGATGGGTGTGTCCATGGAGATGGAGGGCGGGCTGATACTTGTCCAGCATCCGGTTAAAGGCCCGGAAGCCGGTATGGGCCAGGTCGGTGCAGGGCACCATGTCCTTGCCCGGCGCATGGGTCAGCAGAATATCAAATCCCTTTTTAAAATACAGCTTTGGGGACAGCCGTATGGCCCGCAGATTCATCTCCCGGTCGGTGTACTGATGGGGGCCCTTCTTATAGCGCATGGAGCCCCCCAGGCCTACGATACGCAGGCCCTGATACTCATAGTACTGCCCGTCGATACAGGTGCAGCCCAGAGGCGGGTCCTTTTCATAGTGCCCGTCGTGGTTCCCATGGACATAGAGCACCGGGCAGTGGGCAAAGGTAGCCAAAAAGGACAGGTAATGGGATTTCAGGTCCCCGCAGGAGAGGATCAGGTCCACCCCCTCCAGCTTATCCGGCGTAAAATAGTCCCAGAGGGCGGGGGACTCGTAGTCGGCTACAGCCAGAATCTTCACTTCAGCCCAGCCTCCTCAAAGCCCTGAACCCGCATCCACGCCCTGGCCCGGTCGGTCAGCTCATCCGGTTTGGGAATGGACCCCTCCACATAGCTGGACAGCCAGTTCATGGACAGGATCTGCTGGGCGGGCAGGGGTCCGTCGTCGCCGTACACCACATGGCCCTGCTGGTTCATCAGCACCCCGTAGAAGGGGTCCAGCCGTTCGGCCCGGATGGCGTCCCGCAGCACGCCGGCCAGACGCCGGGTGCCGGCGGGCAGGCGGCGGGAACAGAGCACATCCACGATTTTCTGGTTCAGACCCCACCAGTAGCTGATAGCGCTGCTGCCCCGGCTCTCCTTCTTCCAGCTGCCGTCCAGTACCCGCCGCACCAAGCTCTGATAAAATCTTCCCCAGTCGCAGTGGATCATGGCCAGATTGTGCAGCTCCCTTGACCGGGGCCCGGCGTTAGCGGCCAGCCGGTCCAGGTAGTCAATATACACGATGCCCTTGGCCCGGAGGCTGTCAATGCCCCCGCCCTCCTTCAGGCTGTTCCAGGACAGCAGCACCCGGGCATTGGCGTTGACCATTCTGGCCCCCTGGGCAAATGCGTTGATGCTGGCAATGGTGCCGAAGGTGGGGTAGTCGGCCACATAGCCGATCCATCCGCTGCGGGACAGGGTCCCGGCAATGGCGCCCTTGATAAACTTGGCCTCATACATCCGGGGATAGTAGGTCCGCACCGAGGGATAGGAGTTGTTGAGGGAGCAGTTGAAAAATTTCACCTCCGGATGACGCACGGCCTGCTTCACGCTGGGCAGCAGCAGAGAGGGATCGGTAGTAAAGATCAAGTCCGCCCCCTTGGCCACCGCATCGTTGATGGCCGCCTCCGCCGCCTGCTCAGTGACGGCATTTTCATAGGAGAGGGTATAGAGCTGGTCATTCATGGTATCCTCCAGCAGGTAGCGGCCGCACTCATGCTCATAGACCCAGCGGGAGGTATCGCTGCTGCCGGCGTGGATGAAGGCGGCGCACAAACGCTCGCCGATGGGATGGAAGGGGAACAGGGGCTTTTTCACCGTGTCCTCCAGCATAAGGGTCACCCCGGCGTTTTCCAGCCGGTTGCGTACCTCCTGCCGGATCATGGGCAGTTCCCGGGCAATCTGGGTGGACAGCTTGCCCTGGGAAGCCTGATAGCCAAACAGCTTCACATATACCAGGAAAGCCAGGGAGATGTACTGCTGATCGGCATTCTCCCGCAGACAGGCATCCCGGAACATATAGTAAAAGGAGCGGAAATCGTGGATCTCCTCCGCGCTCCACGCTTCCCGGCTGGGCCGTCCCATGGCCTCCATCAGCTCCCGGTACTCTCCCGGCCGCCGGAACACCAGGAAATTCAGCCCTGTCATCTGGTAGAAGTTGAGGAACTCGTAGTAGGCGGTCACCTCCGGGTCGTCGGAAGGCCGGGGTAAAAGCCGGGTGACCACCGCCGGAATGGTGATGGCCCCAAAGTATTTCAGCACGCTCACCCGCTTGTGGCCTTCCACCACATAGAAGCGGTTGAGGTATTCCACCGCTTTGATGGGGTCCCGGATTCCTTCATTCAGGTGGGCCTGACAGAGGGACGCCCACTTGCCTGCAAACTCGCTGTCAGCCTCCAGGGCGGGATAAAAGCCGGGGGAAAAGCTGTTGCGCCGCAGCTTGTTGCAGGTACCCACGATGAGCTCGCTGGGCACCTCCACCACGCCCAGGCTCTCCCGCCGCATGGCCAGTTCCTCCGGATCGCCGGGCAGCACCTGCAGGCCGGTTTCCTCCCCCCGGGCTGCCGCCGCCTTGATCTCCTTTTGTCCCAGGCGGAGCGCATTGTGGTATTCCTCCAATACGGGCATATCCGCCGTCCCCCTTTCCAGTTGGTTCTTTCTTCTCTCCCAACAAACTACCACGACCGAAACAAAAATACAATCCCTTTCTCCTTCCGGCTTCTGGTTTTTGGTGGTAATAACATACAAAAAAGGAGCGCTCCGGTTGAAGAATGGCCCAAGCCGTGCTATAGTATTACCTGTTGGGCAGACCCTGGGCGGTCTGCCGTTCACCCATCCGCCCTAATCTATCCGCACCGGCCCTGCCGGTGCGTACCATAAAGGAGATTTTCCTCATGAACGAACGCAATACTCACAAGGGCACTGTTCCCTGTCATACCTGGCGCATGACCCGTGCTCAGGAAGAGGACCTGTACTACAAGCGCCCCGCGGTTCCCGGCCGCCGTCCCGCCATCGTGATGCCCGAGTCCCTGTTGGTTCCCAAGACTCCCGCAGAGCCTGCTACCGCTCCCGTACCCCAGGCCGCCCCTGTGGCGGCCGAGCCCGTGCCCAGCATCTTTGACCTGCGCATGGAGCAGTATGGGGACGAGCTGGCCCGGCTGTACCGGGAGCAGTTCCACGGCGACCTGGCCGCCTGGGACCGTCTGACCACTCTGCTGCGCCAGAGCTGGGAGAACCGCCGGGAGGAGCTGTGCGCTCAGGACCAGCGCCGGACCGCCGACGCCGGCTGGTACTGCCGCCGGGATCTGCTGGCCATGGCCGTGGACGCCGCCGGCTTTGCCGGTTCCCTGGCCGGGGTGGCGGACCGCCTGCCCTACCTGAAGGAGTGCGGCGTCAACTTCCTGCGCCTCAACGGTAACGGCAGCCAGGAGGAGCTGGCCGCTCTGGCCGACGCCTGCCGGGCCCAGGAGATCCTGCTGGCCCTGCCTCTGAAGGCCGACGCTCCCCAGGACGCCGCCTCCTTCCACGCCTGGATCGAGCAGCTGCTCTGCCTGGCCGATCTGGGTGCAGACGCCATCCGCCTGGGTGACCTGTCCCGCCTCCCCCACAGCGTGCTGCGGATGGCCCGCCTCATCTGCCAGCTGGTGTGCCCCGGTGTGCTGCTGATGGGCAAGGCCCCCGCCCACGGCGAGGCCCCCTACTTTGGCAGCGAGGACAAGCCCGAGTGCCATCTGCTCTGCCGGAACAACGGCGCCCTGCTGTGGAACACCCTGGCCACCGGTGACGTGTCCCTCCTCCGCCACGAGGTGGAGGGTTCCCTGTCCTCCGCCGGTCTGTTCCTCAACCGGCTCCACGGGGATAGCGGTCTGGACTGGGCCCTGGACTACAACTGGCTGAAAGAGCACTGCGGCACCGACGAGAATGCCCATCGCCAGTACCTCAACGACTGGGCCACCGGCAAGTTCCCCGGCAGCAACAGTCGGGGCGAGCTGTGCCGTGAGGGCAAGGTGTGCGGCACCACCGCCTCCCTGTGCGGCGTGGAAGCCGCCGACTATGAGCAGGACAGCGTCAAGCTGGAGCAGGCCGTGGCCTGCGACCTGCTGCTCCACGCCTTCCTGCTCACCCAGAGCGGTATGCCCCTGCTGACCTGCGGCGACGAGGTGGGCCAGCTCAACGACTACAGCTGCCACGAGGACGCCGCCCGGGCCGATGACGCCCGCAACCTCCAGCACGGCCCCTTCCAGTGGGAGCTGGCCGCCATGCGTGACAATCAGGAGACCCGCCAGGGCAAGCAGTTCCAGGGTCTGCGCCGCCTGGAGCAGCTGCGCGGGGCAGAGCCCGCTTTTGACGTCCGGGCCAATGTGTGGACCTTCGACACCGGCAATCCCCATGTGCTGGGTCTGGGCCGCTGGTATGAGGGCCGCAAGCTGGTGGCACTGTTTAACTTCAGCGGCGACTTCGTCACCGCCGGTGCCCCCGAGGGCGGCGCCTTTGATGAGCTGATCTACGGCGGCCACTATGACGAGATCGGCCATGTGGAGCTCTATCCCTACGGCTTTGTCTGGCTGCTCCAGCAGGAAGCCTAAAAAAACATACAAAACGGACCGGGAACTCAGGTTCCCGGTCCGTTTTTTCTTTGGTCACCGTTCCGGCAGCGTCCGGACAGTCTTCTCCAACAGCTCCAGCAGCAGGGGCATCTGTTCCCGCTCGGGCAACATCAGCCGCACCGCCCGGCAGTCCAGGCCCACATAGCTCTCGCAGCTGACAGTGAGCAGCCCCTCCCCTATCAGGTGGCGCTGCAAATGGAAGGTGCGGTCCTCTGTCTCCACATAGAGCATGAGGATGGGGGTACTCTCGCAGGTGGCCGCCGCCCGGAGATTGCGTCCATACCGCTTGTTGTACCTCTCTATAGCTGCCAGCAGTTCCCTCTTGCTCACAATCACCGGCTGAATGCCAAAGGGGTCCTCCGGCCGCTCGAACTTGGTCTCCAGCACGGTCTGGGCCAGCACCCGGGCGATGCCGTTGCTGTTGAAGGGCAGCACCAGCTTCTCCAGCTGAGGCAGCAGACCGCTCTGGGTGGAGCTGACCCCGTAGCCCAGCCGCACCCCGGCCATACCCCACCCCTTGGAGAAGCTGCGGGTCACAATCAGGTTGGGATGGCTGGGGATCAGGTTGATGGCGCTGGCGGAAAAGGGCAGGTACTCGGCATAGGCCTCGTCCACCACCAGCAGCTTTCCCCACTCCTCCGCCCGCCGGGCGATGCGGGCGATGTCCTCCAGACTGACCGGCAGGCCGGTGGGGTTGATGGGATTCTCCACGATGAACAATCCATACTCCGCCGACATCTTGGCCAGATAGTCGTCCACATGGAAGCGGTAGCCGTCGGAGCGGTCCAGATAGCAACACTCGTACACCGAGCCGGTGCAATTCACATGGTCCACATAGGCTGTGAACTGTGGGGCGTGGCCCAGCACTTTCTTGCCTCTGGTGAGGCACAGCAGATTCAGATTGCACAGGATGTCGTAGGAACCGTTGCCCAGGGTGATGTTGTCGGCAGTGAGCCACCCCTCCCCCACCCCGTTGCCCCGGTACCAGTTGGCCAGAGCCTCCTTCAGGGTGCCGCCGTGGGGATAGTATTTGATCTCGGCAAAGTTGCCTCCGTGGGCCTCCGTCCGCTGCTCAAAGGCGTGGAGGCGCTGGAAAATGCAGTTGCCCAGCAGATCGGCGTTGACCCCCAGGGAGCAATCCAGCTTGATATCCCCCTCCGGCAGGCTGCCTGCATAGTCCTTTGAAACGTAATCCCGCACATAGGGATTGATCTCCAGATGAAACATCCCGCTCCCCCCTGTTACAGCTTTTTCCTGTCTGTGCTTTCAGGATAACACCGATTCTTTTTAAAGGCAAGGTCCATCCTGACAGCGTCTCTGAGGATGACCCGCTGTTTCCACCCCGGTCCAGTGCTTCTGATACACTATGCAGCTGGCAGATTGTTTTCCCCGCTTAATGGGCCTAGAATGGGATTGTATAAAACCATTCTTAACGGAGGTGCCTATGATGAGAAAACGCTTGCTATCCCTCGTGCTTACCCTGTCCCTTTCCCTCTCCTTGTGCCTCACACCTGCACTGGCAGCCGCCGGGCTCTCCAACTTTACCAAGAGCAAAACCTATACCCCTGGCCAGTTCACCGATGTGGCCTCCTCTACCTGGTACACCTCTGCCGTCCAGGCCGCCTATGAATACGGCCTGATGCAGGGCTCCAGCGACACCACCTTCAATGTGAACGGCAAGCTGACCATTGGCGAGACCGTCGCCATCGCCGCCCGTCTCCACGCCACCTATCAGGGCAATGGATACACCTTCACTGCCAGCGAGCCCTGGTATCAGACCTATGTGGATTACGCCCTGACAAACGGCATCTGCCAGGCCTATCCTGACTACACCGCCGTCATCAGCCGCGCCTCCTTCGCCATGATCCTGACAAATGCCCTTCCGCCCGAGGCGCTGACCGCCATCAACACGGTGGAGGAAAACGGTATTCCCGATGTGCCCAGCGACGCCAACTACCATGACGCCGTCTACCTGCTCTACCGGGCCGGCGTCCTCTCCGGCACCGATTCCACCGGCACCTTTGCCCCCTTCAACCAGATCACCCGGGGTGAGGTAGCCGTCATTCTGTCCAGCATGGTGGACCCCTCTCTGCGCAAGTCCTTCACCCTGAAGGCAGTGGTGAAGCCCACCTCCCTCACCCTCAGCGCCCCCAACTTTGTGGTGGATGCCGGCGCCAAGCAGACCCTGAAGGCCACTGTGGCCCCCGCCAATACCACCCTGCCTGTGACCTGGTCCTCCTCCAACACCAACGTGGCCACCGTGGCCTCTGACGGTACTGTCACCGGCGTCACCCCCGGCACCGCCACTATCACCGCCAAGTGCGGCTCTCTTACCGCTACCTCTGTGGTCACCGTGCAGAAGGTTCCCCCCATCGGCAAACCCACAGGCTTCTACTTCACCCGCAACAGCGTCAACGGCATCACCCTCTCCTTTGACGGGAAAAACAACTCCGGCAAGACCATCAATTACTACACCGTCCATGTGACCTTCCTGGACCCCATCGGCAATCCCGCCTACGACGAGATTACCCACAAGGCTACCGCCTCTGTGCGCTATGTGGGACCCGTTTCTCCCGGAAGAAGCATCCTTGTTTACAAGCTGATGGGCTATGTGCCCGCCTGCGACGCCATCCGGATCGATACCATTGACCTGGAATATGCCGACGGAACGAAGGAAACCATCGTTTATAACCAGACGACCCATCGGGAGGAGCACTTCTGATCCCGCTTCCCTATTCCCTTCCCCCAAAAGAAAGCAGCCCCCTGCGCCAACTGGCGCAGGGGGCTGCTTTCTTGTTTTGGTGGTACCAAAGACAACCCCCGGCTAAGCCGGGGGTAAAAAATAGCTTAAAGCGAGGAGAAGAGTAGAAAAAGAAAAAACTCCCTGATAAGGTAGAAGTGGTTTGCCGACC
>NZ_NFIB01000021.1:0-52721 GCF_002159385.1 Flavonifractor sp. An52 | reverse complement strand
TGGCCAAGTGGTTGTGGAAGGAGAAGCTTTCTCCATTCACGCTTGTACTTCTTTGGCCTCTATATGCCAGAAACCCGGCTTATGCTTCATGCATAAACCGGGTTTCTCGACAGGCTGAACGCCTGTGGCCTCTTGGCCACAGGCGTTTTCAGAGCAAATTTTACTTGAGGTCGGGCAGAACGGAGAGGAACCCGTCCACGTCGGCCTCGGTGGTGTGGAAGCAGCACACGAAGCGGACCACGGTGTGGTCCTCATCGTAGGGACACCAGTCCTCATACTGACATACCTCATCCAGCACCGGCTTTTTGTCATTGGGAGCAATGACGAACACCTGGTTGGTGGGAGACTCCACCCACAGCTTCCAGCCCTTGGCCTTCAGACCTTTCTGGAGGCGGGCGGCCATTTCGTTGGCCTGGCGGCCCATCTTGAAATACAGGTCATCCTCAAAGAGGGCCAGGAACTGGGCACCCTGGATCCAGCCCTTCTCCATCACGGCCAGCATACGCTTCTTCATCCGGAAGAAGCCCTGGGTCAGCTCGGGCCGGGTGATGACCAGAGCCTCACCAAACATGGTGCCGTTCTTGGTGCCGCCGATGTAGAAGGCGTCGCACAGGTGGGCAAACTCAGGCAGGGTCAGGTCGTTGGCGTCGGAGGACAGGGCGCAGCCCAGACGGGCGCCGTCGATGAAGAGGTACAGGCCGTTCTCGCGGCAGAAGGTGTACAGGGCGGTGAGCTCTGCCTTGGTGTATACAGCGCCATTCTCGGTGGCGTTGGAGATATACACCAGACCGGGCTCGGTCAGGTGCACGTCCTGGTGGAGCTTCAGCAGGGGGATCAGCTGCTCGGGGACGATCTTGCCGTCGGGAGAGGCGGGAACGGTGAGGATCTTGTGGCCGGTGGCCTCGAAAGCGCCCACCTCGTGGCCGTTCAGATGGCCGGAGTCGGGGCAGATGGCCGCCTGCCAGGGCTTGAGCAGGAAGGCGCAGGCCAGTACGTTGGCCTGGGTGCCGCCCACAACAAACTCTACCATGGCGTCGGGGCAGCCGCACACCTCACGGATGCGGTCCTTGGCCTTGGCGGTGTACTTGTCGTCGCCATAGCCGATGTTGCCCTCCAGATTGGCGGCGCACACCGCCTCCAGCACCTTGGGATGGGCGCCAAAGGAATAGTCGTTGCGGAACCAGTATTTCATGTCTATGACCTCCATACAGGCGGCCCGGGGTACATCAGTCCCGCCGGGCCGTCTCAAATTACACTTTAAAATTTAAAGCTGTCTTTCAGGCTCACAGAACGGTTGAACACCAGATGGCCGGGCTTGGAGTCCTTGTTGTCGGCGCAGAAATAACCCTGGCGCAGGAACTGGAAGGAGGCGGGAGCCTCCACATTGGCCAGACCGGCCTCCACCTTGGCACCGGTCAGCACCTCCAGGGAGCCGGGATTCAGGCAGTCCAGGAAGTTCTTGTCGCCGGTATCGGGATCGGCATCGGTGAACAGGTTGTCGTACAGCCGCACCTCGGCGTCCACCGCGGTGGCAGCGTCCACCCAGTGGATGGTGGCGCCCTTCACCTTGCGGCCGTCGGCGGGATCGCCGCCCTTGCTGTCGGGATCGTAGGTGGCAAAGATCTCGGTGACATTGCCGTTTTCATCCTTGGCGCAGCCGGTGCACTTGATGAGGTAGGCGCCCTTCAGACGGCACTCGGGGCCGTCGGGATAGAGACGCTTGTACTTGGGCACCGGGGTCTCCAGAAAGTCCTCGGCCTCCACATACAGGTTGCGGGAGAAGGTGATCTCACGGCTGCCGGCGGCAGGATCGTTGGGATTGTTCTCCACGGAGAAGGTCTCGCTCTGGCCCTCGGGATAGTTGGTGATGGTGAGCTTGACGGGGCGCAGTACCGCCATCACACGCTGAGCCGTCAGGTTCAGGTCCTCCCGCAGGCAGTGCTCCAGGAAGGCATACTCCACGGTGGAGGCGGCCTTGCTCACGCCGTTGCGCTCGGAGAAGTTGCGGATGGCCCGGGGGGTGTAGCCACGGCGGCGCAGACCGCACAGGGTGGGCATACGGGGATCGTCCCAGCCGGACACCCGGCCCTCCTCCACCAGCTGGCGCAGCTTGCGCTTGCTCATGACGGTGTAGTTGATGCCCAGTCGGGCGAACTCGATCTGCCGGGGCTTGGCGGGCACGTCGCAGTTGGCGATGACCCAGTCGTACAGGGGCCGGTGATCCTCAAACTCCAGGGAGCACAGGGAGTGGGTGATCCCCTCCAGGGCGTCCTCCAGAGGATGGGCAAAGTCGTACATGGGGTAGATGCACCACTTGTCCCCCTGACGGTGATGGTGCATATGGTTGATGCGGTAGATGACGGGGTCGCGCATATTGAAGTTGCCGCTGGCCAGATCGATCTTGGCGCGCAGGGTCATGCGGCCGTTTTCAAACTCGCCGGCACGCATCCGGGCAAACAGGTCCAGGGACTCCTCGATGGGACGATCCCGGTAGGGAGAGCGGGCGGGGGTATTCACATCGCCGCGGTATTCCTTAAACTGCTCGGGGGTGAGCTCACACACATAGGCCAGGCCCTTCTTGATGAGCTCCACGGCGTACTCATACATTTTTTCAAAGTAGTCGGAGGCGAAGTAGAAGCGGTCGCCCCAGTCGTAGCCCAGCCAGTGAATGTCCTCCTGGATGGCCTCCACATACTCCACGTCCTCCTTGGTGGGGTTGGTGTCATCCATGCGGAGGTTGCAAAGACCACCGTACTTTTCGGCAGTGCCGAAGTCTACAAAAATTGCCTTGGCATGGCCGATGTGCAGGTAGCCGTTGGGCTCCGGGGGGAACCGGGTGTGGACGGTCATGCCTTGGAACTGACCACCCTGGGCGATGTCCTCGTCGATGAAATCATGGATGAAGTTCTGCGTCATGGTGGGGTTCAGCTCTTCTGGCATTTGGTTTCACTCCTTTATCTTAATACAAACCAATATTTTACCCCGGAACTGGAAAAAAAGCAAGAGCTCAACAAAAAAGGAGGCGGATTATTCCGCCTCCTCAAGGGACAGCTGTTTTTTACGGCCAGCCAGCAGGAAACCGCTGGTGAGGGCGGTAAAGGGAGCCACCGAGACCAGACCGAAGGAGCCCACGATGGTGTGGACGATCTCGGAGGCCACATATTTATAGTTAAGGATGTTCCAGATGGGGGTGCCCTGGGCCATAAAGACCATCAGCAGGGCGATGTAGCCGCCGGAATAGGCCAGCAGCAGGGTGGTGGTCATGGTGCCCATGGCGGCCCGGCCCACATTCATGCCGGAGCGCACTGCCTCCCAGCGGGAGATGTCGGGCCGCTTTTCCACAACCTCGTGGACGGCGGAGGTAATATCCACGCTCAGATCCATCACCGCGCCGGAGGAGCCGATAAAGATGGAGGCCATAAAGATCTGGGTCAGGTTCAGATCCTGATATCCGGCATAGAGCAGGCTTTCCGAGTAGGCCATCACTGCGCCGTGGATCTGGAACAGGTCGGTAAACAGAATGCCCAGTACGCAGGTCACCAGCACACCCAGAAAGGCGCCGGATACAGCGGACAGACACCGGCGGTCAAAGCCGTAGACCAGGGCGATGATGAGCAGGGTAAGCACCAGGGTTACCAGCAGGCCCATAAAGATGGGATTCCAACCGTTGAGGTAGAGGGGGACCAGCACCTTCCACAGCATGAGCACCGTCAGCACGAAGGAGGCGATGGCCCGCACGCCGGTGCGCCCGGCAAAGAGGATGAGAAATACCGCAAAAATACCCGCCAGGATGGCTTCCTTGCCGATGCGGTAGTGGTCGGTCATGGTGACCGAGATGATCTCGTCCCCCTGGTAGCTTACCACAACCATGGCCTTGTCACCGGGAGCAAAGAGTTTATCCTGTTCCAGAGAGCCGTTGAGCATATTGACGCCGGTGGCAGTCTGGCCCTTGAAGCGGCCGCCCAGCAGCTCCAGGGTGCAGCGCTGCTCACCGGAGCGGACCAGGCCGGTGTCGATGATGGCGGAGTCGTCCACCGCCGTTACCAGGGCGGTACAGCGGTCGGCCTGCTGATATTGCAGGGCTCCCTCAAAGCCGGTGGGGATCAGGATCAGAAAGAGGATCAGAGCCAGACAGATGGCAAGGGGCGCGTAGTAGCGGCGCTTATTGGAATCCAGGAGAAGGGATGTCATGAAACGGATCGGTCCTTTCGTATGGGCAAAAAGGATGCGGCATGAGCCGCACCCTTTTTGCTGTCTGTAAACGGGGGTGGGAAGGGAAGAGAAAGTTACTGCACGTTCAGCATACCGGCCAGCTTGTTGAAGATCTCGGTGTTGTCATAGTAGCCGTTGAACTGCTCGGCGTTGACACCGTGAGCCAGCACGGCCACGGGCAGGCCGGTGTGGCTGTAGGAGGTGAAGGACACGCCGGACTTGTTGTTCAGAATGTGGGTGATGGTAACGGTGAGGGGCTCATAGGTGCCGTACATTACATACTCCTGCTGCTCATCCATGCCGGTGGCAGTCTCGTTGATGCTCTTCTCATAGGCGGTCTTGATCTGGGACAGCTCGTAGGGGGTGAGTACCAGCTTGTCGCCCTCCTCGCCCTGGGTCTTCAGGCCAAACAGGGTCTCGATGTCGGCCAGCACGTCCTCAAAGGAGGTTTTGTTCTCCTTGTAGGCGGCAACATAGTCGCTGTCATACTTGGCGAAGGAGATCTTCTGGGACTCCAGCAGGTTCAGGTAGGTGTCGTAGTCGGTGCCGGCAAAGCCGATGGTCAGACCGCCGGTCTCGTGGTCGCCGGTGACCAGGATCAGGGTCTCCTCGGGGTGCTCGGAGGCGAAGTCGATGGCTACCTGCACCGCGTCAGCCAGAGCCTTGGTGTCGTGGATGGAGGAGGCGGCGTCGTTGGCGTGGCAGGCCCAGTCGATCTTGCCGCCTTCGCACATCATGAAGAAGCCGTCCTCATCCTGCTCCAGCACCTCGATGCCCTTGGAGACGTGGTCGGCCAGGGACCACATATCGTCGGTGCGGTCCAGCTCGTAGGCCATGGCGTCGCCGTCGGCCAGATGCTCGTCAACAATGATCACAGGACCCTCGGTGACCTGCTCGGCCTCGGCCTGGGTCTTGACCACGTTGTAGCCGGCCTGCTCGGCCAGAGCGTACAGGTCCTCCTGGTCCTCGTCGGCGCCGGTGGGCTTGAGGAGACCGCCGCCGGCGAAATACTCAAAGCCGGAATCCACCAGCTCCAGGCCGATCTCGTAGTAGTCGTTGCGGCTGGCCTGATGGGCATAGAAGGCGGCGGGAGTGGCGTGGTTCAGGTTAACGGAGGAGATGACGCCCACGCTCATGCCCAGCTGGTCGTGGACCTTCTCGGCGATGGTCTCATAGGGGGTGGTGCCGGTCTCATCCATGTTGATGGTGCCGGAATAGGTTTTGTGGCCGGTGGAAATGGAGGTGGCGGTAGAGGCGGAGTCGGGGCAGAAACTGTTGGAATCATAGGTAACAGCGGAACCGGCAGCCTCAAAGTTCATAAAGTTCAGGTAGGAGGGGCCGTCCAGAACGGCACCGCCGTTGTCGTCCAGGCTGGGCTCGGCCTGCCAGTAGTCGGCGTCATTCAGAGCGCCCAGGTAGTCGGCGGTGGACTGGATCTGGGGATAGCTCATGCCGTCGCCGATGAACAGAAACACATACTTGGGGGCTTTAACGGACTGATTGGACAGATTCTGTGCCTCCACCGTGGGGGTGGCGCTGGCTTCGGGGGTAGAGGCAGCAGGGGCGCTGCAGGCGGCCAGAGCGGTGCCAAAGGACGCTGCGGCCAGGGTGATTGCCAGGGGACGCTTCCAATTCATGTTTGATTCCTCCAAAATCGGGTTCAATCTTAATCTCTCCAGAGACATATGCATCATACCCGAAGGAAAAATTAAGCGCTATCATCCTACGGTAAAGGTGTGCAAAATCAAGGTAAGGCATTGTAAAGAGCTGGAAAAGTAGAGCGGCATACCAGAAAGGAAAAAGCATAGGCTGTAGGCGAGGTGACACTATGGTGGGAATCATGGAATGGAAGGCGGAAAAGGGCCGCAGAGTCCGGGTGGAACGGGATTGGCTGCTGGGGCTGCCCTGTCAGCGGGCCACAGTGCCGGTGCGGGAGGGGATGAGGGAGCGGACCCGGCTCCGGCGGGTAGCCCGGTGCGCCAGAGAGCTGGTCCGAAGGGGGGTGCGCCGGGTGCTGACCCAGGCGGAATTTCCCTGCTGGGAGGCGCTGGAGGAGGCGGGCCTGCGTCCGGTAGAGACGGAGGCTTTTTGTCAGATGCTGGCCCCTGCGCTGGCCTTAGCAGCCCTGCGCTGCCGGGACCGGCGGCCAGAGCGCTCGGCGGTGCTGTTGTCCGGCCCGGAGGTAAGTCCGGCCCTCTTCCGGGCGGCAGAACAGCTGTGTCCTCAGGTGCGGGATTTCATGGTGGATGCCGGGGAGGAGGGGGAGGAACTGGCTGCCTGGCTGAGGGCGGAGTTTGGAGCTGCGGTGCGGCCTCCTGAGGGGATGAAAGCTGATGTAACTTTATGCTTTGGCCCGTCTCCAGCGGCAGGGGAGACTGTGTTTCGCCTCTGTGGTCCCACACCTGATCTGGCAGGCTTTTTGCCCGCTGTCAGGGGAGAAATGCTGCCCGCCGGGCTGGACCGGCTCCCCCTGTTGGCCCTGCTGTGGGAGGAGGGGCGGATCGGTCAGGAACAGCTCAATGTTCTGCCACCTAATACCAAATTATTGACTTGACAGGAGGTGGTAAACTACATATAATATCGTATTAACGTGGCGGAGTGTTTCCGTTCTGAATTTGCGGGAGCCCATATCGGCTCCATCCTGATAGAGTAAAAGCAATCAAGGAAAGGTGTGCACGATCGACATGGCAAAAGAATTCAAACTCAGCGCTGAGCGCCTGGAGGAATTGAAACAGGAGCTGAATTATCTGAAGACCGTCCGTGAAAAAGAGGTGGCCGATCAGATCAAGGAAGCCCGTTCCTTCGGCGATCTGTCTGAGAACAGCGAGTACGACGAGGCCAAAAACGAGCAGGGCAAGCTCTACTCCCGCATTGCGGAGGTGGAGAATATCCTGGCCAACTATGTGGTCATCGAAGAGCATGAGAGCGACCCCAACTCCGTCCGTCTGGGTTCCACCGTTAAGGTGCTGGACCTGGAGTTTGAGGAGGAGGAGACCTACCAGGTGGTGGGTTCTCAGGAGGCCGACCCCATGAACGGCCGCATTTCCGAGGATTCTCCCTTCGGAAAAGCCCTTCTGGGCTGTGCGGTAGGCGAGGAGGTCCAGGTGGAAGCTCCCGCCGGTGTATTAAGGTATCGTATCCTAGAGATTCAAAAGTAAGGAGCAAGAACAATGAGTACTGAAGAGAGAAGCGTCAATCAGCCCGAGGAGCAGAATCTGTCCGAACAGCGCCTGATCCGCCGCGCCAAGCTCAAGGAGCTGCAGGAGGCGGGCCAGGACCCCTTCCAGATCACCAAGTATGTGGTGAAGCACCACTCCACCGACATCAAGGAGAACTTCGAGGCCCTGGAGGGAACCGAGACCTCCATCGCCGGCCGCATCATGTCCAAGCGGGGCATGGGCAAGGCTGTGTTCTGCGATCTGCAGGACGGTAAGGGCCGCATCCAGCTGTATGTCCGCGTGGACGAGCTGGGCGAGGAGGCCTTCGCCAAGTTCAAGAAGACCGACATCGGCGATATCGTAGGTGTGGAAGGCGAGGTCTTCAAGACCAAGCGGGGCGAGATCTCTGTGAAGGCCCATAAGGTGACCCTTCTCTCCAAGTCCCTTCAGCCCCTGCCTGAGAAGTTCCACGGCCTGACCGACAAGGAGATGCGCTACCGTCAGCGCTATGTGGACCTGATCATGAACGAGGACGTGCGCCGCACCTTCCAGATCCGCACCGCCTTCATCAAGCATGTGCGCAAGTATCTGGATGACCGGGACTACCTGGAGGTGGAGACCCCCGTCCTGAACACCATCTCCGGCGGCGCCACCGCCCGGCCCTTCATTACCCACCACAACACCCTGGATATCGACATGTATATGCGCATCGCCACCGAGCTGAACCTGAAGCGGCTCACCGTGGGCGGCTTCGAGCGGGTGTATGAGATCGGCCGCATCTTCCGCAACGAGGGCATGGATCCCAAGCACAACCCGGAGTTCACCACCATCGAGCTCTACGAGGCCTACGCCGACTTCCACGACATGATGGACATCGCCGAGGGCATCCTGTCCACCGCCGCCCAGGAGATCCTGGGGTCCTATCACGTCAACTGGCTGGGGGTGGACATCGACCTGACCCCCGGCTGGCCCCGCCTGACCATGATCGACGCGGTGAAGCAGTATGTGGGCGTGGATTTCGACGCCATCTCCGACGACGAGGAGGCCTGCAAGGCCGTGGAGGCCAAGGGCATCGACATGGAGGGCTGCGAGCGCACCTGGGGCACCGCCCTGTACGAGGCCTTCGATCAGCGGGTGGAGGAGAAGCTGGTGCAGCCCACCTTCATCACCATGTACCCGGTGGAGGTCTCCCCGCTGACCAAGCGCTCCCCCAAGGATCCCCGGCTCACCGAGCGGTTTGAGCTGTTCATCAACCACTGTGAGTTCGCCAACGCCTTCTCCGAGCTCAACGATCCCATCGACCAGCGGGGCCGCTTCGAGCACGAGCTGGCCCTCCGGGACATGGGCAACGACGAGGCCGGCATGATGGACGAGGACTTCATCAACGCTCTGGAGTACGGCCTGCCCCCCACGGGCGGCATGGGCATCGGCATCGACCGCTGCGTCATGATGCTCACCAATTCCGACTCTATCCGGGATGTGATCCTGTTCCCCACCATGAAGCCCCTGGACAAGGTGGAGGCCCCTAAGGCCGCTGCTGCTCCCGCCGCTTCTGTGGACGTGCCCCGCGCCGAGGCCGGTCCCATTGACTTCTCCAAGGTGGAGATCGAGCCCCTGTTCAAGGACGAGGTGGACTTTGATACCTTCTCCAAGTCCGACTTCCGGGCCGTCAAGGTGAAGGAGTGCACCGCGGTGCCTAAGAGCAAGAAGCTGCTGAAGTTCGTTCTGGACGACGGCACCGGCACCGACCGCGTGATCCTCAGCGGTATCCACGACACCTATGAGCCTGAGGAACTGGTGGGCAAGACCCTCATTGCTATCACCAACCTGCCCGCCCGCAAGATGATGGGCATCGACTCCTGCGGCATGATCATCTCCGCCATCCACTATGAGGAGGGCCAGGAGAAGCTCCACTGCCTGATGGTGGACGACCACATCCCCGCTGGCGCCAAGCTTTATTGATTGTAAAAAATGGGCTGCTGCAAACCTGCAGCAGCCCATTTTTTTGCCTGAAACAGAAGGGCCTGTTGCAAAATGCGCAGCTCGTACAAAGACCCGTCATTCCGAGAAAAACGGCCGCCCGGTGGGCGGCCGTTTTTCGTGGGAATCCGCCCCTTTTGCCGGGGAAACGGATTGCCACGCCAGTGTGCGCACTGGCTCGCAATGACAGGCTTGTGCAAAACAGCTATTTTGCAACAGGCCCTTGTAAGAGTGGCAATTAGCAGCTGGCGCCGCCGATTACCGTCTTGTTCATGATGGTATCCTTGTCAATGGAGCCGTGGAGCAGCTTATCCTCCACATAGTCGAAGCCCAGGCGGGCGATGGTGTCGGAGAAACGCTCACCAGTCTGGCCCTCATCCCGGAAGAAGAGAATGGCCTTTTCCACCAGGGCGATGACCTCCTCCTCGCTGGTGAAGATCTTGGACATGGGCCGGCCGGCGGCAACCTTCTTGCCCCAGCGGCCGCCCAGATAGATCTTGTAGCCGTAGGTGCTCTCGGTGTAGGCGCCGAAGGGGCACTTCTCCAGGCAGCGGCCGCAGTGGTTGCATTCGCTGGTATCAATGACGGCCTTGCCGTCCTTCATGGACACGGCGTGGATGGGGCAGGCCTTCTCGACCTGACACACCTTGCAGGCCTTGCACTTGTTCAGATCGGGCTCAGGTAGGCGCTGGCCGATGATGCCCAGGTCGTTCAGGTCGGGCTTGACGCAGTTGTTGGGACAGCCGCCTACGGCAATCTTGAACTTGTGGGGGAGGGAAACATCGTGGTAACCCTTGTAGAACAGCTCATGGAGCTTCTCGCTGAGAGCAAAGGTGTCGATCAGGCCGTACTGGCAGGTAGTACCCTTGCAGGAAACCACCGGACGTACCTTGGAGCCGGTGCCGCCCACGTCCAGACCGGCGGCGCTGAGGAACTCGATGAGGGGCTCCACATTCTCGTAGGGCACACCCTGGATCTCCAGGGTCAAACGGGTGGTCATGGTGACCTCGCCGGAGCCGAACTTCTCGGCGGCCTCGGCCACGGCGGCGTGCTCGGCACCGGTCAGCTTGCCGTTGCGGGTAATGACCCGGACATTGAAGCAGTCAGGGGTACGCTTATCCCACAGGCAGCCCAGACCCTTGAGGCGCTTGACCTCGGTGGGAGGCAGAGCAGCACCGGCAGGACGGGGGACCTTCACCTGATTGAAGGTGACGCCGCCTTCCAGAACCTTGGTGTTGGTGTAGCCATAGAACTTCAACTTGCTCTGGAGGAAGTAGCCACGCTTGCCACGGTTGCACACCAGCAGCAGCTTTTCGTCCTTATCGATGCCTTCCAGAGGTCCGTTGACCTTGCCCAGCTCCACCCAGTGGGCGCCGGGGATCGAGGAGGTGGGCATCACGTCGATCACCTTGTAGTCCTTGGCGGCGCCGGCCAGATACTCGGCGGGGGTGAAGGACTCCAGCACGCCGGCCAGCTTGTTTTCTAGCACATAGCAGGCCTGGACAAAGGGGTGGATGGCGGTGGAGAAGGGGGGCGCATAGGCCAGATCCAGATCGTTAAAGGCGTCAATGGTCAGACCGGCAGACAGACCGACAACAGCAATATCCACCATTTTATCCACCGCGCCGGCACCCAGGACCTGGATACCCAGCAGTTTGCGGGTGTTGCGGTCGGCAATCAGCTTGGTGAGGAAGCTGGAGGCGCCGGGATAGTAGTGGGCCTTGTCGTCGCAGGCGCACACCACAGTGATGGGGTCAAAGCCTTCGGCTTTGGCCTGGGCCTCGGTGAGGCCGGTGCGTCCGGCGTTGAGCTGGGGCAGCAGCTTCACCACGCCGGTACCCAGGCAGCCGCCGTAGGGGGTGTCGGTACCGGTGATGGTCTTGGCCAGCGCACGGGCGGTGATGTTGGCGGTGGAGCCCATGGCGGACCACTGGGGCTTGCCGGTGAGACGGTTGTACACCATGGCGCAGTCGCCGGCGGCGTAGATGTCGGGCAGGTTGGTGCGCATCTCCTTGTCTACCACCACGGTACCCTTGAAGAGCTCAATACCGGTGTCCTTCAGGAAGTCGGTGGCGGGGCGCACGCCGATGGCAAGCACTACCACGTCAGCAGCAATGGCGCCGCCGTCGGTGACGATGCCGGTGGCCTTGTCAACGCCGGTAACGGACTGGATGCGCTGGCCGGTAATCACGCGAATGCCGGCGTCTTTCAGCTTCCGGCGGGCAAAGTCGGCCATCTCGGGGTCAAAGGCGTTGGGCATGATCTGGTCGGCAAAATCCACCACAGTCACGTCCAGGCCCTGGGAGAGCAGGTTCTCGGCAATCTCCAGGCCGATGAAGCCGGCGCCCGCCACCACGGCCCGGCGGCAGTTGTTGGTGGCCACATAGTCCCGCAGGCCCACCGCGTCGTCGGGGGTGCGCATGGGGAACACGCCGGGCAGATTCTTGCCGGGCATATCGGGCACCACAGGAGCAGCGCCGGTGGCAACGATCAGCTTGTCGTAGTGCTCGGTAAAATTCTGGCCATCCCGCAGACCGCTTACCGTCCTGGCGGCGGGGTCAACATGGGTGACCTCGCAGCCGGTGATCACCTGAGCGCCGGTGAGTCCGGCATATTTCTGGGGAGTGTTGACGATCAGTTCCTCACGGCTGCCGATGGCGCCGCCTACATAGTAGGGCAGGCCGCAGCCGGCGTAGGAGATGTCCTGACCTTTATTCAGAATGATGACTTCCGCGCTGCGGTCCTCCCGCTTGATTTTAGCAGCGGCCTTCGTACCGGCGGCCACGCCGCCAATGACCAGAATACGCATCTTTATTCCCCGTCCTTATTGACAAATTTTTGTGTCACGCTTGTAATCAGTATAGCACCCCAGTATAATAAAATAAAGTTTTTAAAACTTATTGATTGATCGAAAAAAATTATAGGGGTGACGGACCATGGTGGACTATCGCATCCGGACCTTTCTGACTTTGTACGAGACCATGAATTACCGGAAAACAGGGGAGAAGCTGTGCATGAGCCAGCCGGCGGTAAGCCAGCAGATCCGGGGCCTGGAGGATAAGTACGGCTGCAAGCTGTTTGTATATGATGGCCGACAGCTTCATGCCACCCCTCAGGCCCAGCGGGTAGCGGAGTATGCTCGTACGGCCCTTTATAATGAGCAGCGCCTCCAGCAGGAGCTGGTGGAGACAAAGGTCCGGGAGATACGGATCGGAACTACAAAAACCATCGGAGAATTTGTGGTGGCCGAGGCCCTGAGCCGGTATATCTGCCATTCTGACAGCAATCTGAAAATCTCCGTGGATAATACTGCCGCCCTGCTGGGACAGCTGGAGCATGAACAGCTGGATTTTGCCCTCATCGAGGGGGCCTTCGACCGAAGTCGGTTCGGCAGCCGCCTGTTTCGCCGGTCCAAATTTGTAGGTTTATGTCGGAGGGACCATCCCTTTGCCGGCCGTACAATTCCACTGACGGCACTGGAAGGCCAGTGCCTGGTAGTACGGGAGGAGGGATCGGGGACCCGGGGTATTCTGGAGAATGTGCTGGCCGAGCGTGGTTATTCCCTGGATCTGTTTTCCCGGGTAATTTGCGCCAACCAGTTTTCCCTCATTACCCGGTTTGTGGCGGAAGGGTGCGGTATCACCTTTGCCTATGAGCCGGTGGCGGCAGGTCAGCCGGAACTGGCCTTTTTCCACCTGGATTGCCTGGATGAAACCCGGGAATTCAGCCTGGTTTACCTGAAAGGGACCCATATCTTCCCGTTGGTGAGGGAGGTGCTGGGTGAGCTGACCCCGTCTGATCTGGAAGAAGGGGCAGAATGATCAAAAAATGCTTGCAATGAATGCCTTGGTATGGTAAACTATACCGGTACCAGAAAGTGCGACCAATATTTCGGCAGGAAGCCGGAGCACCCGACCAGAGTCGGGACACACGCAGAAACGAGCCTGGTGCATGATTTGACTTATTGTGTAGGGATACTAGGAAGGTATCTGTTCCCCCAAGGGGAGCGGATACCTTCTTTTTTTGCAAAGGAGCGCGGATATGACGCTGGAACAGTTTTTCAAGGAGGTCCCCCGGGCGGCACTGGCCTTTTCCGGCGGGACAGACTCCGCCCTGCTGCTGTGGGCGGCCAAGACCTACGGCTGTGACGTGCGGGCCTATTACGTCAACACCGTTTTTCAGCCCGCCTTTGAGCTGGCCGACGCCCAAAAGCTGGCGAAGGAGCTGGAGGTGCCCATGACGGTGGTGGAGGCCGACGTACTGGCGGTACCTGAGGCGTCAGCCAACGGACCACGGCGGTGCTACTACTGCAAGAAGGCCCTGTTTACCACCCTGTGGAAGCGGGCGGCAGAGGACGGCTATACCGTGTTGCTGGATGGCACCAACGCCTCGGATGACGCCGGGGACCGGCCGGGGGTGCAGGCCCTGCGGGAGCTGGAGGTGCGCTCCCCCCTGCGGGAGTGCGGCATCACCAAGGACCAGGTGCGGCAGATGTCCAAAGAGGCGGGGCTGTTTACCTGGGACAAGCCGGCCTATGCCTGCCTGGCCACCCGGGTGCCCACCGGTACTGCCATTACCCGGAAGACCCTGGAAAAGGTGGAGCGGGGGGAGGACGCCCTCTTCCAGCTGGGCTTCACCGACTTCCGGGTGCGGCTGATGGGGGACGCCGCCCGCATCCAGCTGCCGGAGGCACAGATGGAGAGAGCCGTTCAACTGCGTGATACCATTGCCAAGGCGCTGGAGGTGGATTTCTCCGCTGTTCTGTTGGATCTGAAGGGGAGGTAAGCAAATGGATAACAAGCATGATATTCTGGAGCTGCTGCGGGCGGTTTCGGCGGGAAACACCAGCCCGGAGGACGCCCTGCTGGAACTGAAAACCAAGCCCTTTGAGGATCTGGGCTACGCCAAGGTGGACTTCCACCGCTCGGTGCGCCAGGGTGCGGCGGAAGTGATCTACGGTGCGGGCAAGACCCCGGAGCAGATCGCCGGGATTGCTGCCGCCATGGGAGAGCGGGGCTGTAAAAACATCCTTATCACCCGCATGGGGGAGGAAGCCGCCCGCTTCGTGGAGCAGTCGGTCCCTCTGGACTACCGTCCCATCCCCAAGCTGGGTATTGCCTTCCCCGGCCCCCGGCAGGAGCTGGGACACATCGTGGTGGCCACCGGTGGTACCAGCGATATGCCGGTGGCGGAAGAGGCCGCCCTCACTGCTGAGGTAATGGGCAACAAGGTTACCCGGCTGTATGACGTGGGCGTAGCGGGACTCCACCGGCTGCTGTCCAACCTGGACGTCATGATGAGCGCCCGGTGCGTTATCGCGGTGGCGGGCATGGAGGGGGCCCTGGCCTCCGTGGTGGGCGGTCTGGTGGACTGCCCGGTGGTGGCGGTGCCCACCAGCGTGGGCTACGGCGCCAGCTTTGGCGGCCTGTCCGCCCTGCTGGCCATGCTCAATTCCTGTGCTTCCGGGTGCAGTGTAGTCAATATCGACAACGGCTTCGGCGCGGGCTATCTGGCCAGCATGATCAATCAAATGGAGGGGTTAAAATGAAAACTTTATATATTGAATGCAACATGGGTGCGGCGGGAGATATGCTCATGTCCGCCCTGTACGAATTGCTGGAGGACAAGGAGAGCTTCCTGAATACCATGAACAGTCTGGGTCTGCCTGGCGTTCATCTGGAGGCGGCATCCGCCGTTACCAGCGGCATCAGCGGCACCCATATGAAGGTTACCGTCCACGGCGAGGAAGAGGATGAGCTTCTCCATCATCACGAGCACGATCATGACCATGACCACGAGCATGAGCATCATCACGACCATGATCATTGCCACGACCACGAGCATGAGCATCATCACGGCCATGATCATTGCCATGACCACGAGCATGAGCATCATCATGAGCACGATCATGACCACCATCACGACCATGACCATGAGCACCACCACCATCACCACGCCACCCCCGGCCATATTGCCCACCTGATCGACCACCTGCCTCTGCCGGAGGAGGTCAAGACCCACGCCAAGGCGGTGTATGATGCCATCGCCCAGGCGGAGGCCAAGGCCCACGGCTGTCCGGTGGGTGAGGTCCACTACCATGAGGTGGGGGCTCTGGACGCGGTGGCCGACGTGGCCGGCGTATGCTATGCCCTCTATCTGCTGAAGCCTGACAAGATCGTGGTGTCCCCCATCCATGTGGGCAGCGGCACGGTAAAATGTGCTCACGGTATCATGCCGGTGCCTGCCCCCGCCACCGCTGCCTTGCTCTCCGGTGTGCCCACCTACGGCGGCGAGATCAAAGGCGAGCTGTGTACCCCCACCGGGGCCGCTCTGCTGACCCATTTTGCCCAGTCCTTCGGTTCCATGCCGGTACTCAATGTGGAAAAGGTGGGCTACGGTGTGGGTACCCGCCAGTTTGAGCAGGCCAACTGTGTCCGGGCCTTCTGGGGTGAGAGCCAGGAGGGTAGCAACGGCGAGATCGTGGAACTGGTGTGCAACATCGACGACATGACCGGCGAGGCCCTGGCCTTTGCCGGGGAGCAGCTGCTGGCGGCAGGTGCTTTGGATGTGTATTCCGTTCCCGGTACCATGAAGAAGGGCCGTCCCGGCCATATGCTCACCGTACTGTGCGATGCAAGTAAAGAGCGGGAACTGGCTCAGGCCGTTTTGCGCCATACTACCACCAACGGCCTGCGGGTCCGCCGGTGCGAGAAGTATTTCCTTACTCCCGGCAGTAAGACGGTGGATACCCCCTGGGGGACTGTCCGGGTCAAGACGGCGGAGGGCTTCGGCATTTCCCATGCCAAATCGGAGTATGAGGACGCTGCCGCCCTTGCCCGTGCAAACGGGCTGCCTCTGGCGGTGGTGCTGGAAGAAGTGAAGAAAAGCCTGTAACGAGAGGGAGCCATCCATGAAACGAATTCTGACTCTGATTCTGAGCCTGGCCCTGACCGCCGGTATGCTGGCGGGCTGCGGCGGAGGAAATACGGTCGCCACCACCACTCCTCAGACCGGCAGCAAGGACAGCGTGATTATTGCCATGGGCACCACCTCCGAGCCCGAAGCCGGCTTCGACCCCGCCTACGGCTGGGGCGCCGGTGAGCACGTCCATGAGCCCCTGATCCAGTCCACGCTCACGGTGACCAACACCGATCTGACCATCGGCTACGACCTGGCCACCGACGTCCAAGTCAGCGATGATGGCCTCACCTGGACGGTCAAGATCCGGGATGACGTGAAATTCACCGACGGGGAGTCCCTGACCGCCTCTGACGTGGCCTTTACCTACAATACCGTCAAGGCTGCCAGCTCGGTAAACGACTTTACCATGCTGGACAACGCCGAGGCGGTGGACGACACCACCGTAGTATTCCATATGGCTACCCCCTTCTCCATCTGGCCCTACACCATGGCCATTGTGGGCATTGTGCCTGAGCACGCCTACGATCCCGCCACCTACGGCTCCAATCCCATCGGTTCCGGCCGGTACATCCTGAAGCAGTGGGATAAGGGCCAGCAGGTGATTCTGGAGGCCAACCCGGACTACTACGGCGAGGCTCCTGAAATGAAGCAGGTGACCATCCTCTTCATGGAGGAGGACGCCGCCTTCCTGGCGGTCCAGGCCGGTCAGGTGGATCTGGCCTATACCTCCGCTACCTATGCGGACCAAAGCCCTACCGGGTATACGCTGGCGGCCTACGACAGTGTGGATAACCGGGGCTTCAACCTGCCGGTGATCGAAGGCACCCTCACCGGCGATGTGCTGGTGCGCCGTGCCATCAATATCGGCATCGACCGGCAGGAGATGATCGACAACGTGCTCAACGGCTACGGCACCCCCGCCTATAGCGTGTGCGACCAGATGCCCTGGTACAATCTGGCCTCCGAAGTGGCCTATGATCCCGAGGGAGCTGCCGCCCTGCTGGACCAGGCGGGCTGGATCATGGGGGCCAACGGCGTCCGGGAGAAGGACGGCGTGAAGGCCACCTTGAATCTGCTCTATCCCACCAGCGACTCGGTGCGGCAGGCCCTGTGCGCCGATTTCGCCAACCAGCTGGGAGAGCTGGGTATCTCCTGCACCATGGAAGGCGTGGGCTGGGACACTGCCTATGACCGGGCCCAGACCGAGCCCCTCATCTGGGGCTGGGGCGCCCATACTCCCATGGAGCTCTATAACATCTACCACACCATCGGGGATACCGGCGCCGCCCAGTATTCCCCCTACGCCAACTCCACTGTGGATTCCTACATGGATCAGGCTCTCCAGTGCTCCGATCTGGAGGAGTCCTATGAGCTGTGGCAGAAAGCCCAGTGGGACGGCACCACCGGCGTTACCCAGGACGGAGATATCCCCTGGGTGTGGTTGGTGAACGTGAGCCACCTGTACTGGGTACGGAACGGCCTTCAGGTGGCCGAGCAGAAGATCCACCCCCACGGCCACGGCTGGTCCATCGTCAACAACGTGGATCAGTGGAGTTGGGGATAAGACGGGCTTTGCTGTCATTGCGAGCCGGTATGCACACCGGCTCGCAATCCTTATCCATGATCCCACTGGAAAGAAGGAATTCCCTTGAAACACCGCCTGATGTTCACGGGCAAAAAATTGATCCGCATGGTGCTGCTGCTGTTGGGCGTCAGCCTGGCCGCCTTTCTGCTCATGTCGGCCTCTCCGCTGGACCCACTCAAGACCAACGTGGGACAGGCCGCCCTGGGTACCATGAGTCAGGAGCAGATTGCCAAGCTGGAGGAATATTGGGGAGTCAATACCCCGCCGGTGGAGCGGTACCTAGGCTGGCTGGGCGACTTTGTCCGGGGGGATATGGGCACCTCGCTGCTCTACCGCCAGCCGGTGAGCCAGGTCATCGGCCAGCGGCTGCAAAGTTCCCTGTGGCTCATGGCCTTCGCCTGGGTGATCTCCGGCGTGCTGGGACTGACCCTGGGCGTCATTGCCGGTGCCAACCGGGGAAAACTGGTGGATAAGCTGATCCGAGGCTACTGCTGGCTGATCTCCAGTACCCCGGCCTTTTGGCTGGCCCTGGTGCTGCTGGTGGTCTTCTCAGTGTGGCTGGGACTGTTTCCCATCGGCCTGTCGGTACCCATTGGGGCGGACGCATCCAGTGTCACTCTGGCCGACCGGCTCTACCACGCCTTCCTGCCCGCCCTTACCCTGAGTATCACCGGTGTGGCCAACATCGCCATGCACACCCGGGAGAAGATGGCGGACATTATGGAGAGCGACTATGTGCTCTTCGCACGGGCCAGAGGGGAGTCCAAGCGATCCATCGTGCTGCGCCATGGTCTGCGCAACGTGGCCCTGCCCGCCATCACCCTGCAATTTGCCTCCATCAGCGAGATCTTTGGCGGCTCGGTGCTGGTGGAGCAGGTATTCTCCTACCCCGGCCTGGGCCAGGCTGCCGTCAACGCCGGTCTGGGTTCCGACCTGCCCCTACTGCTGGGCATCACGGTGGTGAGTGCCGCCATCGTGTTCGGCGGCAACCTGATTGCCGATCTGCTTTACGGCGTGGTGGATCCCAAGATCAGAAGGGGGGTGGCCCGGAAATGAGACATTGGAACGGGCGAAAAAATGCCCTCTTTCTGTTGGTTGCCGCCGCTGTGGTGCTGTGCGCTGTGGCAGTGGCTGGAGGCCTGCTCAGCGGGCAGGCCATGGTTACCGACTTTACCCGCAAAAATCTGGCCCCTTGCGGTCAGTTCCTCTTCGGAACCGACTGGATGGGCCGGGATATGCTCTCCCGCACCCTCACCGGCCTGTCCCTCAGCATCCGCATCGGCCTGCTGACCGCGGCTGTCAGCGCTGTCATTGCCCTGGTGCTGGGTGTGGCGTCCGCCGTCCTGGGGGGCTGGGTGGATGCGGTAATCTCCTGGTGCATCGATCTGGTCATGGGCATCCCCCATATCCTGCTGGTCATGCTCATCTCCCTGGCATTCGGAAAGGGCTTCGTGGGCGTGGTGGCAGGCGTGGCCCTCAGCCACTGGCCCTCTCTGGCCCGGGTCATCCGGGGTGAGGTGCTCCAACTGCGGGGCGCGGTGTATGTCCGTACGGCGGAAAAGCTGGGGGTGTCCCGGCTGACCATTGCCCGGCGGCATCTGCTGCCCCATCTGCTGCCCCAGTTCCTCACCGGGCTGGTGCTCCAGTTCCCCCACGCCATCCTCCACGAGGCCAGCGTCACCTTCCTTGGTTTTGGGCTGTCGCCGGAGCAGCCTGCCATCGGCGTGATTTTGTCGGAGAGCATGAGCTACCTCACCACCGGCAAGTGGTGGCTGGCGGTGTTCCCCGGCCTGAGCCTGGTGCTGGTGGTAGTGCTTTTTGCCGCCATGGGGGAGCAGCTGCGCAAGCTGCTGGACCCTGCCAGCGTACATATGTGAGGAGGGATGGAGTTGGAACCGATTTTGGAAGTCAAAGACCTGTCCATCTCCTTCACCCAGTATGGACGGGGCACAAAACAGGTGCTGCTGCCGGTGATTCAGGATCTGTCCCTCACCATTCGGCCCGGCCAGGTGGTGGCGGTGGTTGGGTCCAGCGGTTCGGGTAAGAGCCTGCTGGCCCACGGAATCCTGGGTATCCTGCCTTATAACAGCCATATGGCCGGGGAGATCTCCTTCTTGGGCCAGCCCCTTACCCCCAAACGGGCGGAGAAGGTGAGGGGCAAAGAGATTGTCCTGGTGCCCCAGGGCGTGACCTACCTGGACCCGCTGATGAAGGTGGGGCCCCAGATCCGCAAGGGCCGCCGGGACCAGAGTGCCCGGGAGGCCAGTCGGGCGGTGCTGGAGCGGTACGGCCTGGGGGCGGATACCGAGGAGCGCTATCCCTTTGAGTTGTCCGGCGGCATGGCCCGGCGGGTGCTCATCGCCACCGCGGCGGCGGCCACCCCCAAGCTGGTCATCGCCGACGAGCCCACTCCCGGTCTGGATGCCCGGGCGGCGAAACGGGTACTGAGTCACTTCCGGGAGCTGGCTGACAGCGGCGCGGGGGTGCTTCTCATCACCCACGACTTGGAGCTGGCCCTCACCATTGCCGACCGGGTGGCGGTGTTCTACGCCGGTGAGACGGTGGAGGAGGCCAACGCCGCCGATTTTGAGGCGGGGAAACTACGGCATCCCTACACCAAAGCTCTGTGGAATGCCCTGCCCCAGAATGGCTTTATCCCCATCTCCGGCGCCCAGCCCGGGCCGGGCGAGGTGGGGGAGGGGTGCCCTTTTGCCTCCCGCTGCCCCAAGGGGCGGCCTGAGTGTATGGGCCCGGTAGCCTATCGGGAACTGGACGGCGGCCTGGTGCGCTGCTTATATCCGGAAGGAGGGGAACAGCCGTGAGTCTGGAGGCAAAACAACTCACTTTCGGTTATCGCCGGAAAGGAAAAGAGCCGGTGCTGGACCGCATCGACCTGACGCTGGAGCCGGGGGAGCGGCTTGGGCTGCTGGGCCCCAGCGGACGGGGTAAGACAACCTTATGTAAACTTCTGGCGGGCTATGAGAAGCCGGACAGCGGCACGGTGCTGGTGGACGGCAAGCCTTTGAAGGAGTACCGGGGGATCTGCCCGGTACAGATGATTTGGCAGCACCCGGAGACGGCAGTGGACCCGCTGATGAAGCTGGGGGATACGCTAAAAGAAGGTGGGCCCGTGGAGGAGGGACTGCTGGAGGCCCTTCACATCCAGCCCGCCTGGCTGGAGCGGTATCCCACGGAACTGTCTGGCGGTGAGCTTCAGCGGTTCTGCATTGCCCGTGCCCTGCGGCCCGGGGTGCGCTATCTGCTGTGCGACGAGGTCAGCGCTATGCTGGACCTCATCACCCAGGCCCAGATCTGGACCTTTCTGCTGGACCAGGCGGAGAAGCGGAACTTGGGGCTGGTGATCGTCAGCCATAACAGCCCCCTGATGGAGAAGCTGTGTACACGGGTACAGAATTTGGCATAAGAGAACGGCCTGCAAGTGAGTAAAATCACTTGCAGGCCGTTTTCTGCCCCTAGTTGGGGCCCTGATTCTCATATGTGAGGATGGAGTCCTCCAGCATCAACAGGCCGGACTGATCGGGTTCCCGGCCTTCATACGGCGTCCTGTCCACATACAGCAGGGCGCTGTCCGGGTCAAACCGAAGGGCATAGTCATAGTTCATCCGGTCCTCCAGCTCATAGGTGCGGCCGTTGGCGTAGTCACAGACCGCGATCCGGGTATCTACGATGCCGGACCCCATGCTGAGGGTGGCGCACAGCTCCGGCAGGCCGTCGCCGTTCAGGTCGCAGAAATAGGCGTTCCAGATGGGCATACCGGAAATCAGCTGGACCGGTGTTTCCTCTCGCTTTTGCTGTGCCGTGATCTTCTCTGGCGTATAGCGGAAGGTCACATCGGGGAAGGCCGTGTGGGTGATGGTCAGTTCCCCATCCCAATCCATTTCGCTGGGGGCGGTGGTATAGTCAAACCATTTGGTGGCGGTGGCCGCCGGAACGGGGATTTGGCTGTTTTTGGAGAAGACCGCCCCATCTGCCACCTTTACATAGATGAAATTGGTGGAACCCTTTGCCTGGAAGATCAGGTCGTCCCCCTCCATGCGGAAGCGGTTGACCCTGGTGACGCCGGTCTCGTCCTCCAGGGTAAGGATATCGCCGGAGACCGACCACCGGCCCATCCCGATATAGCTGCTCAGGTATCCTTCATAGTAGGTGAAGGAGCCGTCCTCCCGGAGGGTGATGGTAAAATCACCGCCGAACCCATCCCCCTCATAGAGGTAGAGCCCGGCGGGGGAGAGCTGACTCCCGGATATTTCATAGCCCTCTTTCGTATACTGAACCTGGTTGCATATGACGTCGATCATCAAAGTATCTTGGGCGGCCATACAGGCCTCTTTGGACACATAGAAGGTAAACTTGGCGTCGGGGCCGTAACCGCGCAGGCTAAGGGCGTCTGGATAGGTGGTGGTACCGTCTCTGAGGATCTTGTTTCTCAAAAGGATCTGGGGGCTGATGGACGAATCTTCTGTGGCAAGCAGTGGGGTGACAAAACTGCCGTAGTTGGAGAAACGGTAGGAGCAGTCAAAGCTCATATACAGCAGTTCATCGCTTTCGTTGGAGAGCATGACATTATGGAGATAAATGGTGGTGGCGTCATCCTGCCACACCACCACCTGGCCGTCAGCAAAGGTGTGGCCCTCCCCGGTAAAGCAGTCGTCTGTCAGAGCAGATTTGGGTACGGTCAGGGTCAGATCCACCTGCTTTTGACTCAGAACCTCATAGCCGTCCTGAGTTAAGACATCGTAAACGGTGGGCTCCTTGGGACTGGTCAGAAAGCACAGGGCGGCAATGACACAGGCAGCAAGGGCGATGAGCACCACCCAGAAGGCGGGCTTCTTGTAGTGCATCACCGCCTTCACCCGGCCCTTTACCCCCGCTTCTCCAAAGGCCAGGGGGCAGGGCGCCACGGGCCGGCGGCGGATGCTGCAATTCAGCAGGGCGGTGGAATAACCCCGCCGCTCCTCCTGGTTCAAAGCCCGGATGGCCTTCTCGTCGCAGGCTCCCTCCAGATCCCGGCAGAACAGCAGATAGGACACCCACATCAGGGGATTAAACCAGTAGATTGCAAGCAGCACAAAGCCCAGTAGCTTCCACCAGTGATCCAGACGGCGGATATGGGCCCGTTCGTGGGTCAGTACATAGGTCAGGTCCTGCTCCGGAATGTGGTAAGGCAGATAGATGACCGGGCGGAACAGCCCCAGTACAAAGGGGGAACCTACCTGCTCGCTCTGCCGGATGTTGTCCTCCAGCAGGGTGGCGGTGGCCAGCCGCCGCTTCAACAGCAGCCAGCTGATCAGCGCATAGAGCAGCAGAACCACCATTCCCGCCAGCCAGATCCGGGACAACAGGAAGGACCAGACCTGGGTGGGATTGACGCTGGCTCCTGCAGCCGGCGCCAGGGCTTCTTGCAGGATGGGATTAACAGCGCTGTTGACGGCGGGGATGCCGCTTTGGATCTGAGGCGTGGCGGTGTGGAGAATCTCCCGGGGCAGAGGCTGGGTACTGGGGACCAGACTGAAAGGGCTTTCCAGGGAAAAGGGAAACATCAGGCGAAGGGCCACCAGGCCCCAGAGCAGGCAGAAGCTCCACCTGGGAGCTTTCCGCAGGATCAGTCTCAGCACCAGAACAGCCAGTACCAGCCAGCTGGCGGTGAGACTGAGATTGACCAGGGTCAGGAACAGCTCTTCCATGGCAGGACCTCCTTATTTTTCGATGATGCGGCGGATTTCCTCTACCTCGTTCTCGGTCAGAGACTGCCTGCGGGCGAAGGCAGACAGAAAGGCGGGAAGGGAGCCCTGGAACTTCTTCTCCATCAGTTCGTCCAGCTCGGACACCTGGGCATCCTCCCTGGAGATCAGGGCGGTCACCAGCCCGTCCTGATTTTTCAGCACGCCCCGTTCCCCCAACCGCTTGATGACGGTGTAGGTGGTGGTGCGTTTCCAGCCCAGCTGGGCCTGACACAGCTTTACCAGCTCTGTGGTCGTTACCGGTTCGTGCTCCCAGAGAATGAGACAGAACCGGTATTCGCTTTCAAAGATTTTGGGCGTCTCCATAGGAACCTCCTTTGTCTAATGGGATAGACTTCTTGCTTGTAGTCTATCTTATTAGACAGATTTTGTCAAGGGCATAAAAAAATTCCTGTGTTCCGAAGAGGAACACAGGAATTTTGGATTCAAACTCAGGCCAGCTGAGCCTTCGCCATCTCGGTCAAAGCGGTGAAAGCGGCCTTGTCGTTGACAGCCAGCTCGGCCAGCATCTTGCGGTTGATCTCCACGCCAGCCTTTTTCAGGCCGTTCATAAAGGTGGAGTAGTTCATGCCGTTCATCTTGCAGGCGGCGGAGATACGGGTGATCCACAGAGAGCGGAAGTCACGCTTCTTCAGCCGACGGCCGGTGTAGGCGTAGGTCAGGGACTTCATGACCTGCTCGTTGGCCATCTTGAAGTGCTTGCTCTTGGCGCCCCAGTAGCCCTTGGCCAGCTTGAGGATCTTATTTCTTCTCTTGCGCGTCATCATCGCGCCTTTAACTCTAGCCATTGTAAAAAGCCTCCTATGTTAAGGTAAAATCGGAATTATCTTATTTGTAGGGGATCATGCGCTTGATGGCGGGCTCGTTGGTCTTGTCCGCATAAGCGCCGGCGCGGAGGCCTCTCTTACGCTTGGTGTCCTTGCCGTGGCCGTTGAGCAGGTGGGACTTGAACGCATGGGCGCGCTTGACCTTGCCGGACTTGGTCAGGCTGAATCTCTTCTTCGCACCGGAGTGAGTTTTCAGTTTAGGCATGGTGGTTAACTCCTTTGTCTTTGGATTTCAGGGGATTGCTCAGGATTTCTTGCCGTCCTTGGCAACCTTGGGAGAGAGGAACATGGACATATGCCGTCCGTCCAGCTTGGGGTCCTTATCCAACGCGGCCACCTCGCTGCACTGTTCCGCAAACTTGAGCAGCAGGCCCTTGCCGATATCGGTGTGGGCCATTTCGCGGCCGCGGAAGCGGACGGTGACCTTCACCCGATTGCCCTGGCTCAGGAACTTCTGGGCGTTACGGAGCTTGACGTTAAAATCGTTCACGTCAATGCCCGGCGACATACGGACTTCCTTGATCTCCACGACGTGCTGATTTTTCCGGGCCTCTTTTTCCCGCTTGGTCTGCTCGAACTTGTACTTGCCATAGTCCATGAGCTTGCACACGGGGGGCACGGCGTTGGGAGAGATCTTCACCAGGTCCAGGTTCTGCTCGATGGCGCGCTCCAGCGCCTCACGGGCGGACATGATACCCAGCTGCTCGCCGCTGTCGGAAACGAGCCGGACTTCTTTGTCGCGGATCTCTTCGTTGATCTGATGACCCTGTTTGCTGATACGAAAGCACCTCCAATTCTTTGCTGCATACAAAAACGCGGTTACCGCATTCCGGTACCCGCGCCACAACAGAACAGCCACGCCGAATATACGGCGCGCCGCTGACCATGTTGACCTCTTTGCTGATGCTGGAGGTGAGGACGGAGGTACCTTCCTGCTTTATTGTGCCCAAACAGTATATCAAAGGATTGATGCGATGTCAAGTAGAAAACAGAAGAAAAAATCCAGACTATTTTTTGCTTTCCTTTTCATTGGAATTATGGCAGAATGGGGACAAGGAGGGAGTATTATGGTGCATCATGGCCTGAAACGGCTTTTTTTGACAGTTCTAACCCTTATTTTGTTGATCTTCATCTGCCCGGCCTGGGGAGCGGCGGAGAACAGCCACGACGCCGTGATTCTGTTCACCCACGATACCCATGATCATTTTTATCCTGCGCCCTCGGAAGATGGCGGGGAATATGGTGGCTATACCCGGCTGGCGACCCTTCTTGCGCTGGAACGGGTAAAATATCCCGATGCCATCACGGTGGATGGCGGCGACTTTTCCATGGGAACGCTGTTTCAGACCATCTATGCCACCCAGGCGCCGGAGCTGAAGGCACTGGGGGCTATGGGATATGATGTGACCACCCTGGGCAACCATGAGTTTGACTACCGTGCCTCGGGCCTGGCCCAAATGCTGGAGACGGCAGCCGCCAGCGGCAGTCAGGTGCCTGCCATTGTGCAGTCCAACGGCACGGTGCTGGACGGGGAAGGCGCCGAGGAATTGCGGGCCGCTATGGAGGCCTATGGAGTGCAGAACCATATGATCCTCACCCGGGGCGGCATCAACTACGGTATTTTCGGCCTGATGGGGGAGGACGCGGATGCCTGCGCTCCCATGTCTGGCATGGAATTTGAGGCTGTGGCCGATGCTGCCCGGCGAGAGGTGGCTGCCCTGGAGGAGGAACTGGCCCAGCTGGAAGGCCCCTCTGTGATTGTGTGTCTCTCCCACACCGGCACCGATGGCGGAAAAGGGGAGGACTATGAGCTGGCTAAGGCGGTGGATGGCATCGATGTGATCATCTCCGGCCACACCCACTCTACCCTGGAGGAGCCGATTCAGGTCAATGATACCCTGATTGTCTCCTGTGGAGAGTATACCACCAATCTGGGTGTGCTGGTTCTGGAGCTGGACGATGCCGGTACTGTCACGGACTATGATTACCGGCTGGTGCCGGTGGACGAGACAGTAACGGCTAATACTGAGATGGAGCGGTTGGCCCAGTCCTTCCAGCCCATCATCGAGGAGGAGTACCTCTCCCAGTTCGGACTGACCTTCGATCAGGTGCTGGCCCGGTCGGAGTTTGACTTCACCCCAATCTCCCAGTTTGGCAAGGAGCATAAGGAGGATACTTTGGGCAATCTCATTGCCGACTCCTACATCTATGCAGTGCAGCAGGCGGAGGGGGAGGACTATGTGCCGGTGGATTTTGCTGTGGTGGCAGCGGGCGTGATCCGGGAGTCCTTCTCTGCGGGAGAGATTACCACATCGGATGTGTTTAACGTCGCCTCTCTGGGCTCCGGTGCCGACGGAACCCCAGGCTATCCGCTGATCTCGGTATGGATCACCGGCCGGGAACTGCGGGATGCCTTTGAGGTGGACGCGTCTGTGACCGGCTTGATGCCAGCCGCCCAGATCTATGGTTCGGGAATGACCTGGACCTGGAACCCCTATCGGATCATCCTCAATCGGGTAAATGACTATGCCCAGGTGCTGCCTGACGGTACTACTGTACCGCTGGAGGACGACAAACTCTATCGAGTGGTAACCGGATTGTATACCGGTCAGATGCTGGGTACCGTCAATGACCAGTCCTTTGGTATTCTGACCATAACGCCCAAGGATGCCCAAGGTAACCCGGTGACCAATTTTGAGGACCAGATCATTTATACCCCAAATGGCTCGGAACTGAAGGAGTGGTATGCGCTGGCCACTTACCTCCAGTCCATGGGTACGGTGGACCAGCGTTATGCCGCACCAGAGGGACGGAAGGTGGAGGAGGCGTCCCTGAATCCGGTGAGCCTGCTGAAAGGGCTGAACCTGGTAGGCTGGATCGCTCTTGTAGTCTGCCTTGTAGTGCTGGCTCTGATCGTATTTATTGTTTATCGCATTGCCACCAGAGGACGCCGCCGCCGTTATGGAGGACAAAAGGGACGTGGTTACCACCGCTATCGTGGATAAAGGAATCAGGGCCTGCCGCAACAAGCGGCAGGCCCTGATGGTTATGACTCTGCATTTTTGTGGGAGACAGGCAGGGGAGCGATGGAACCTACGCACCGATTGATGGGGGTGCCCAGGTTGTGGAATTTTTCCTCATAGTCGGTCATAACGCCGCAGATACCATTGGCATGGAGATCGCGGGTGACCTGAGAGAGTTGGAACCCGGCCTTGGGGAACTGGAACAGAGACCACTCAAACAGATCGTGGTTATCTGTCTTAAAGTGGATCTCACCCTTCCGGGAAAGAATTTGACGGTAGCGCAGCAGAAAATCAGGGTGAGTCAGGCGGCGCTTGGCGTGCCGGTTGCCGGGCCAGGGATCACAGAAATTGATGTAGATGCGATCCACCTCGCTGGGGGCAAAGAGTTCAGTTAGGTCGGCGGCATCGCCGTCGATAAAGAAGACATTGTGCAGATCCATGGCGCATACCCGCTCCATGGCGATGACCATAGCGTCAGGCACCCGTTCCACCGCAATGTAGAGGGCCTGAGGATTTTGTGCGGCGGTCTCTGCAGTAAAACGGCCCTTACCGCAGCCCAGTTCCAGATAAAGAACGCTTGCCTGGGGCATCAGGCTCATCCAACGGCCCCGCAGGGCGGCAGGATCAGAGATCAGAACACGGGCACACCGCTCCATCCGGGGGGCCAGGTTGGGCTTTTTTCTCATTCGCATCGATTTATTCACCTCACAAAGAGCATCATAACATATTTGATTGGATACTTGCAATCCTTGGCGGCATATATTATAATGATACCTGTTATGCAGGTAAACCACATATCCGGGTGTAGCGCAGTTGGTAGCGCACGTGATTTGGGAGGATACGCCCGGGCAGTCCCACAACTTCATATCGGGGTGTTGCGCAGTTGGTAGCGCGCCTGCTTTGGGAGCAGGAGGCCCGGGGTTCGAGTCCCCGCACTCCGACCAAATTTTGCAGAAAAACCGCCTAAACGGGCGGTTTTTCTGCGTTTTGAGTTCGGCTTTTGCGGTTTTGGAGATTGCTGCTTTGTGGTAGTTTCAGTGGCGGAACAGCGGTCGGGGGGATGAGTGAGCGTAGCGGCTGAAACAGCTAAATCCCTAACCCATCCCTAACGGGGAAATATTGTGCTTTTGGGTATGGAACTGCCCATCATCATGTTGCTTTAATAGTAGTTACATGATAGCATAAGGACAAGACTGTCATATTATGCCGATAGCCTGTACAGGATTCCCACTTGTATAGACTATTAGGAGCGTTTTGCGAGGAGTTTCACTATGGATGCACATAAAGCAATTATCACCAATATCTTCAATAACTCTACGCTCATAGAAGTCCCCTTCTTTCAACGGTCCTATGTTTGGAAAGAGGATCTTTGGGCCCGGATGATTGAAGATATGGAGTATATCGCCAAGACAAATAAACCCCACTTCTTTGGATCTATCATTCTGAAGGAAGGCCGCAGGCCACAGCTTGGGGAGAATTTTACTGACTGCCGAACGATTGTAGATGGACAACAGCGCCTGACAACTTTTCTTCTCTTTATGAAAGTCCTGTGCTTGAAACTCGGCCAGCAGACAACTTTCGATTGTCAGTTTAGAATTATGGGGCAGTCGATTGCTTTGCGCCACGGAAAAAATGATATTGAAGCCTTCGAACAAGTGATGGCTTCCACATCTATAGCCAAAATAGATAATCCTGCACCTCATTCCAGAATCATTGAAGCGTACAACTACTTTATAGACCATATCGACGAAAATAAACTCAATATTATGACGGTCATGATGAATGCCCAATTTGTGCGCATTGATTTGAATGCGGATGAGGATGAACAGCAAATTTTTAATACGATCAATTCTCTCGGTGTTAATCTAACGACCTCGGAGTTGCTGAAAAACTACTTTTTCAGCAGAGATACCATTAGCGAATACGAAGCAAAATGGGCCTCTGTTTTTGAGAAAGATGATGATGCAAAAATTTATTGGGATACCGAGATTGAAACCGGCCGCATGAAGCGTGCTATTATTGATATCTTTTTTGATTCCTTTTTTCAGATTTTCATTCAAGACAAGCGGTATAATATTAGCAACGACGATAAGATCATGTACGCCAGAGTGGATAGTTTGGCAAAGTCTTATCAGCATTTTATAGACCATTATTGTGGTGGGGACAAAAGCGTTATTATCAGCCAAATGAGGGATTACGCTATCTGTTTTAGAAGCACATTTAGGCCAGATATCTGCGAAGTAAGTGTTCCGAGTACATCCAGCATCGAACGTCTAAATGTAGTAATCTTTGGATTGAAAACATCCACGCTTATCCCTTATACGCTGTATATCGCAAAGAATGTACATGATGAGGAAGAACGAAGAACCATGTATGGTATTCTTGAAGGATATATCATGCGCAGAATGGTTGTTCACGCACTAACCAAAAACTATAACAACCTATTTACCTCCCTGATCCACAACGAAGTTTTAGAGCCTGCCTCGTTGGTAGCTAAACTCCTCAGCGGTAACGATGCAACAACATATATTCCAACCGATGAAGATCTGCTGGATGGATTCCAAAAGTCCAAACTGACAAACCTTCAAACCAGAGGCATCCTTTACCTCATCGAAAGCTATATCCGCCCTGCAAATAGTGCGACCTTGCTTCTTGGTTTTAACGGATATAGTTTGGAGCACCTCATGCCAAAGAAATGGAGAAACCACTGGCCCGCCTGCACTTCAGACGAGATCGCCAAGCAAAGAGATTCGAAGTTGCTTACATTAGGGAATCTTGCAATCATTCCTCAAGCGCTTAACGCATCAATACGAGATAGTGATTGGGCTACAAAAAGGTCCGGAAAAGGTGCCAATAAACCAGGGCTTGAGGTCTGTGCCAAGGGATTGGTTACCTTAAACGCTGTTCTATCAGAAGATGAATGGACAGAGGAAAAAATCGAAGCCAGAGCTAAATGGCTGTATGACATAGCTAAAAGCCTTTGGAACATTTAAGCTTAACAGCAAAGCATAGCGCCAAAGAGACTTCTTCAAATTATGTGTAAACCTCCTGAGTGGTGTAAAATAGAAGCATCACACAGGAGGTTATACATATGGCCAGAAAGAATCGCACGCCGGAAGAAAAAGCCCGGCGGGAGAAAATCCGTGAACTGCTGCAGATGGCGAACATCGGCAGCATGGAAGACATCCAGAGCTTGTTCAAAGAGACCATAGCCGAATTCATGGAGAACGGCCTGGAGGCGGAACTGGATGACGAGCTGGGCTACAGCAAGTATGACTATAAAAATAAGGACACGGATAACAGCCGCAATGGGCACAGCAGTAAGACGCTGCGTACGAGCTTTGGCGATGTAGAAGTATCCGTGCCTCGGGACCGGAAAGGCGAGTTTGAGCCGCAGGTGCTGAAAAAGAACCAGACCAGCATCAGCCAGGATATCGAGGAAAAGATCCTGTCGATGTATGCCAAGGGGATGACCACCGGAGATATTGAGACCCATATTCAGGATATCTACGGTATTTCGGTCTCGGACAGCACGGTCAGCCGGATCACGGACAAGATCCTGCCTGTGGCCAAAGAGTGGCAGCAGCGGCCTTTGGAGTCCATCTACGCCGTGGTATTTTTGGATGCCATCCACTACCATGTCCGCAGCGAGGGGCAGATCGTAAAGAAAGCGGTGTATATTGCCATAGGCATTGATCTGGATGGCCGGAAAGATGTACTGGGCATGTGGGTAGGCGAAAATGAGAGCGCCAAGTTCTGGGCGACCGTGCTTAACGGCCTGCGGAACCGTGGTGTGGAGGATATTTTCATCGCCTGCACGGATAACCTTGCCGGATTTGATGCGGCTATCCATGCAACCTTTCCTCAAACCGAAATTCAGAACTGCATCATCCATCAGCTGCGTAATTCCAGCAAGTATGTGTCCTACAAGGACTTGAAGGCGCTCATGGCCGATCTGAAAGCAGTTTATGCCGCCGTAGATGAGCAGGCGGCACTGGATGCTCTGGATACCTTCGGGGAGCACTGGGACCGGAAATATCCGAAAATCTCCCGGTCCTGGCGGGACAACTGGGCAAACCTGAGCACCTATTTCAAGTACCCTCAGGAGGTGCGGCGGCTGATTTATACCACCAACGCCATTGAGGGTTTCAACCGCCAGCTGCGCAAGGTGACCAAAGCCAAATCCGTATTTCCCACCGATGACAGCCTGCTGAAAATGCTGTATCTGGCCATGATGGATATCACGAAGAAGTGGACCGGACGGCGGCAGGACTGGAGTGTGATTCACGCCCAGATGGCTGTCTACTTCGCCGAGCGCATGCCTGAGTAACGCCGGTTCAGATCGATGGCTGAGGGGATATGATAGCTCCGCCTTGACATCCCGTCCCACTGGCGTTATGTTGTAAACAAGGCGGCAGCCGTTTTACCCGTCTGCCGCCCATGATAAATTTCACTCTATTTGCACCGCTTTTGGCGGTTACACAGAATTTGGGATTGCCCCGCGCCAAAGAGTGGTAACACTCCCCTTGGCGCTATACTTATTTTTCACCCCACTCTCTCGAGCGGAATCACCTTGCACCGGCCCTCCTCCTGCGGGTCGGGCGGCTCGTGGCCCGGCTTGGCCATGTCCGTTTCCAGGAAGCCGCCGGTATTCTCTGCCGCTCCTGGCCGCGTGTCTACGCTGCGTAGGTTGTGGAGCCGCACTCCTCCTGTTATAATCTCGATAAAATCTTTGTACAGGAGACCAAACGCATGAACTTATATGTCACCGGCAACACCATCAAGCAGCTGCGGGAGCAGAAAAAGATGACGCAGGCAGAACTTGCAGACAAGATCGATGTCAGCAGCAAGACCATTTCCAAGTGGGAGACCGCCAAGGGTCTGCCGGATATCTCGCTCCTCGAGCCGCTTTCCGCCGCCCTGGGTGTCTCCGTCATGGAACTCATGAAGGGCGATGCTGTCATCAATCAAAACAGATCCGCCAATCTGCTTCGCTCCAAGCTGTACGTCTGCCCCATCTGCGGCAACGTGATCCACACCCTGGGGGATACGGTCATCAGCTGCTGTGGTGTGTCTCTTCCGGCTTTGGAGGCCGAGGCACCGGACGAACACCACGAAATCCAGATCGAGCCGGTAGAAGATGAGCACTTCATCACCGTCCATCACCCCATGACAAAATCCCACTACATTTCCTTTTTGGCCTATGTGACATCCGAAAAGTTTCAGATGATCAAGCTGTACCCGGAAGGAAACGCAGAGTGCCGTTTTCGTCTCCGGGGTCGAGGATACCTGTATTGCTACTGCAATCGCCATGGATTGATGGTGAAGCAGATCCAATAACCAGGTGCGATAAACACGAAGCGCAGTCAGAGTGCATCCGCAGGGGATGCACTCTGACTGTTCATATCGGGGCTCCCTTTCATCCCACTCTCTCGAACGGGATCACCTTGCACCGGCTCTCCTCCGGCGGGTCGGGCGGCTCGGGGTCCAGCTTGGCTGTGGCCGTTTCCATGAAGCCGCCGATCTTCTCCGCCGCGCCCCTCTGCATCTCGTTGGTGATGTGCGTATAGGTGTCGAGGGTGAACCCGGCGCTGAAGTGGCCCAGCATACTGGACAGGGTCTTCGCGTCCACGCCGCTGGAGAGGGCCATGGTGGCGAAAGTGTGCCTGAGATCGTGGAAGCGCACGTGTTCCTCGATGCCGGCCATTTCCAGCAGCTTGCGGTTGATCCTGGACACCGCGTCCGGGCTCCAGTAGCCGCCGGTGCGGGGCGACGGGAACAGGATGGGGTTGTCGGGATGCTGTTCGTGCTCCCGCACCAGGATATCCACCGCCTGCTGGGACAGTGCCACCCTGCGGATGGAGTTCTTGGTCTTCGGCTCGGTCACCACCAGCTCCCCGTCGATGCGGGTGACCTGCTTGCTCACCGAGAGGATGCGGTCCTTCACATTCAGGTCATCCCACAGCAGCGCCAGCAGCTCCCCGCGCCGCAGGCCGCTGGACAGCTCCAGGAAGAACATGGGCAGGACACCGTACTTCTCCGCCTCGCGGAGATATACCCCCAGCTTCTCCGGCGGGATGATGGTCATCTCCCGGTGCTCCTTGCGCGGGATGCGGCAGTTGTCGCAGGGGTTGTAGGGGATGATCCGCTCCTTGACCGCCTGCTTGAGCGCCGAGGACAGCACCATGTGGATGCGGCGCACCGTACTGCCGGACAGAGCCGCGTTGGTCTGCGTATCAAACCGCTGTACCCGCCCCTTGGCCTTGGAATTGTTGTACATCTGCTGGATCTGGATGGCGGTGAGCCGCTTGAGCTTGACCATCCCGATGGCCGGCACGATGTGGTTCTCGATGATATTCCTGTAGTTCTTGGCGGTGTTGGGGCGGATCACCGGCTTGCTGTAGGTCTCGAACCACAGCCTGCACCACTCCGCCACGGTGTAGTCCTCGTTGTGGTCCATCGGGATGCCCCGGTTGTCCCGGATGGCCCGGTCCAGCTTTTCCTTGCACTCGGCCCGCGTCTTGGCGGACACGCTTTTCTGGACGGCGCGGCCTGTGGCGGGGTCGATCCCCAGGGTGTATCTGCCCTCCCAGCGGCCGTTGGGCTTTCTGCGGATGCTGCCCTCGCCGTTTGCTCGTTTCTTTGCCATTGGTTGTCCCTCCTTTTGCGACTCGCTAAGAGCCTCGTTTCACTCGGTTGCTCGCATGCATTGCGCCTGTGGGCGCTTACGGCAACACAAACAAATACCACAGAATCCCGGAAATAGCTACTAAAATATTTCCGTCTTTTGAGCCGCCTGCTCCTCGATCCACGCCATGAACTTATCCCGGGGGACGATGATGCGGCTGCCCAGGGTGATGGTGGGGAAATCCTTCCGGTGGGCCACCTCGTAGGCGTGGGCCAGGCCGATGCCCAGCACATCGGCCACATCCTGCACGGTCAGCATCAGGGGAAGCTCGTTGAACGAGTTATACTTGGATCGTTTCATCGGATTCCTTTCTACCCTTCCTGCGGAAGGGATTTTATTCTTTGTTTGGGGGCGCATTTTTTGCGCCGCTCATCCGAAACCTGTTAAAAAGTGCAACGCACTTTTTATAGCACCGCAGGTGCGTCAGGTTTCGCATGAGACGGCGCAGCGTGCATAAGCACGATGCGAGTGTGCGCAGCACACGTGCTTTCTGCTGATCAGCAGAAAGCAGTATTACATGGTCATTTGCGGCCACTGTTCCTCATGGTCGTCCGGCTTGTGGCCCTGGGCTATCTTCTTCTCCCGCAGCTTTCTGAGCCGCTTGCGGTCGATCTGGATGCCGCCGGGGCGGGACTCGGGCAGAGAGTTGTCCTGGAACACCCGGCTCATGTGGTAGAGCAGCCGGGTCACTGCCAGCATCACGTCGGGCGGGCGCTGTTCCTCCCTGTGATCCAGAAGGTACCGGGCGTATTCGTTCCCCTGCTCCGCCGACCGGGTCAGCCATTGAACGGCCTGCTCCTCATCCCGGGGAACTTCCTTTCCCGTGAGGTACAGCTTGCCCAGCAGGTACTGGGCATAGGGGTTGTCTTGCTCGGCAGAACGGGTGAACCACTCCACCGCGCCCGCCGTGTTCTGCTTTGTGATCTCTCCGCGAAGCAGCTCTTTGCCCAACCGGTACATGGCCCAGCGGTTTCCGCCTTCCGCGGCGGTGCGCAGCCAGTCCATGCCCCGCGCGGTGTCCCGCACCTCCAGATCGTCCGAGAGGTACAGTTTGGCCAGAGCGTACTGCGCCGCCAGATGCCCCTGCCGGGCGGCCTGCTCAAACCAATACCGGGCTTCCACACCATCGGGGATCAGCAGAGGACCGTCTCTCCAGAGCTTGCCCAGCAGGTATTGGGAGTAGCGGTTGCCGCCCTTCGCCAGCTTCTCCAGTTCCGATACCGCGCCGCTCCGCTCCTCCAGCGTCAGCTCTTCATTTCGGATGATCTCTTGCAGCGTCCAGTAATTGTAGGACGCATTCCGGAACTGCTCCGGCTCGTCCCGCTGGCCCATGTCCTGGTCCTCGAAGGTGATTTGGCCCAGACGCAGCCGCTCCGCTTCCCGGATGACGGCGTTTTTGATCTGCCGGAACTCCTTTTCCTTGGACAGCGGGAGCCGCTCCCGGGGCGTGTCGTGGTAGTAGCCATCCACCTTTCCCTGGAGCAGGAGCCACTGGTCGTAGCACTGGCGCACGATGGGAAGCCGCTCCATCTGATCCACGATCTCATCCACCAGCCCCTTGAGCCGCTTGGGAAGGTAGCCGTAGGACTTCTTGCCCTTGACCGTCCCCAGCTGCATTGCCAGCTCCTGCATGAGCCGCTCGGCCTCCGGGTGGTCGCACAGGCCGGCCTGGATCGCCTGCACCAGCTCCAGCATGGCCCGCCGCGCCTGCCGCACCAGCTCGTCCCGGGACTCCGACTTCTGCTCGTAGAGGTGGAGCATCTCGTCCCGGAAGATGTCGTTGGTCAGCCTGGATTTGATCTGGCGGATGCCCTCTTTGGTGAGATAGGCCTGTCCGGGTTTGGCCGACCAGGCCATCATGTGGACGTGCGGATGCTCGCCCTCGTCGTGGAAGGCCGCGTACCAGCGGAAGTCTGCGGGCGGTATTTTCATCGCCGCCGCAATCTCGTTGCGGTGGGCGCGGATGAGATTTTTCCACGCCGCGGCGTTGTCGAAGCCCAGACGCGCCGCGTCCTCCCGCTTGAGGGAGAGGATGTGCGTCCATACATTTCCGGTGTACTGCTCCAGTTCCTCCATCGCCTTTTCCAGCGACACGCCGTCGCTGTCGCCGAACAGACCGTGGGAACCCAGCCGCTCCGCCCGGGGCCGGGTGGCGATATACTTCAGATACTGCTCCGACTGACGGAGCGCGTCCCAGTTGGATTCCAGTGCCAGCGTGAGGAAGGCAGAGGCCGCCGCCTTGGTGGGCTTGGCCTGGTAGCTCGCATACTCATAGAGGGTTTTGGTGTCCGGGAAGTCCTTCACCAGCTTGGCGATGAGCTGCTCCTGCTTGCGGGTGGGTGGACGGTCATCCGGCAGGATCTCTACCCGCTCCCGGGTTGCGATGTAGCGCAGGTAGCCCGCCGCGCCGCCGGTGCTCTTGATATAGGGGCTTTTCAAGATCAGTCTTGCCATTGGTCACCATCCCAGTTCGGCTCCCCGGCGGCGCGCGCCCGCTTCTCCAGCGAGATAAGACCGTTGGTGGTTTTCACATTCCGAACGCTCTCCGCCCGCCTGCGTTTCAGATCGTCCCGGTCGATCTCCATCGCGTCCGCGATGATCCCGATGATTATATCCAGCTCCACCTCCCGGGTGTACTCCCGCCTGGCGATGAGATCCTCCAGCCGGCCCAGCCTGCCGTCCAGCACAGCCAGGAGCGCCGTGGGCAGCAGAGACTGCGCATCCTGCATCTCCAGATAGTCCACATAAAAGTTGACGGCCTTTTCCACAAACTCGTTTTTGCTCCGGCAGTTGTCCGCGGCATACCACTGCTCCAGCCTGCGGCTGGTCTCCGGCTTCATCCGCAGCGGGAGCCGCTCTTTTGTTTCGTTACCCATAAAAATCCTCCTTTCATCCAAACAGACATCGGCAAAAAGCCTGCAACACGGGGCTTTGTGGGAAAGCTGACGCCAATGGCCCTTTTTTCGACCGTCCAAGACGCCAGCTTTCGCACCCCCGAAACTGCCCGCACTGCGGGCAGAAGTGACCGCCCAGGCGGCGCTTGCGGCGCCAGGGTTTTATCCTGCTTTTTCCTCCGTCCCCGCGTTTTCCTCCACTCCCGGAAGCGATTCAGGAGCCAGCTCTGGAAACGCCTTCGAAAGCGGCCCAAATCCGCCCTCCACGCCCGAGGGGGTATCCACCCCCGCAGGCTCCCCCAAAGGCGCACACAGGGCGTTCTGGTGGCTTCTGCGGGCGGATTCCGCCAGCCGCTCCGCCGCCCTCTGACGGGCGGCGTCCTCGTCCAACTGCCGGAACTGCCGCTCGTAGAACAATTCCATCGCCGCCTGGATGGGGCGGATGGTGTAGAGCAGGTTTCCGTTGAGCGGCCTGCCGTCCTTGCTCCGTATCATGGTCGGCTCGGTGTGGATGAGACCTTTCTCCTCCAGGCTGCGCACATACTTGCTGACCGTGTTTTCGCACATGCCCAGCGCCTTGCCGATGGTTTTGTAGCTGGGCCAGCACTGATAGGTTTCTCTGTTCTCGATGCTCAGCAGGTAGCAGTAGATCGAGATCTCCGGGTGACTGAGACCGATGTGAAACACTTCGTTGGGAACCAGAAAATAGTTTTTGCGGGGATCGCGTTTGGGCCACTGTTGAAACTTCATTTTGCACCACCTTTCTTTTTCATCTCCACAGAACGGATTTCTCTTTGAGCGCCGCCGCGCAGAGCGGCGGCGGCAGACCGGCACAGATTCAAATGTTCACCGCATCCATCCTCCTTTCTCACACAAAATAAAACGCTCCCGCAAAATTTGTGGGAGCAGTGTCTATATTTCTTTTTTCACTTCTCTGTGATAGAATGAGACCATCCGGAGGTGAGATGATGGGCCAGAGCAAATACCGTATTTTTGAACTGTCCGCCCGGGCAGTGATGAGTTATGCCGCGCAGGAAAACGGGCAGTGGCACTTTGCCCTTGACCGGGCGGCGACGGAAAAGTGCAAGCGGGTTTCCGCCCTTCACGAGCAGGACGGCAACGCGCTGTTCTTTCAGATCATGTGCGTCGTGCAGGGAGATGACTTTTCCGAGCCGACAGACGACCGGCCCATCGAAGGATTATCCGATGTGATTTTTTACATGGACTTCTCCGGGATCTTCGACCGCAGCAGCACACTGCCCCGCCAGCAGATCCGCCAGGAGAAGGCCCGGGATATGTTCCGCCCGGAGGGCGTGTGCCTGGATCTGGGATCGGGGATGCACCGCTATCTCGCCTTCGAGCGCTCGGGCAGCATGAGCCGCCAGAGCAAGCTGTCCTTTCTCCGGGAGGATGTGTACGATCAGGTGCGCCGCCGCATCCAGATGGACATGACCATCGGCGACTGTCAGCTCAGCAAGCTCTACGCCTACAACGGCCTGATGCTTTCCAGCGGCACACGGCTGGACGGGATCGACCTTGACAACCCCCACCGTGTCATCGTGGTGGACAACCCCGTGGTGATGACCAGGGGCGTCCCGGTCGTCACGGTGGAAGACGACGGCACCCAGAACAGCACCCGGAAGTATCACCGGGTGGAGCGCCGGATGGACATTCCCATTACCTGCTTTGACGGAGAAGGGCTTATCTCCAAGCAGTACGCCAAGGTCATCGACCGGGCGCTCTGCGGCGCTGTCGTCCACACTTCTTTTCAGATCCGTCTGCCCTACATCAAGGGGATGGTGCATCAGGTGGACTTCCAGGAGATTCTGGATCTGTGCGGCCAGACCGTGATTCGGGACAGCTGGGGGCAGGAGCACAACGTCAAGGACGTGGACATCATTCTCACCAAGAGTATGTTCAAGGGTTTTGGCTGGCTGAAGGACAGCGGGATGACCTGGGCAGACTATTGGGACGCATTCCGGCGCTACCGCCACGCTCTGTACATCACCAACGTGAGCAAGGTAAAGCCGGAGACCCACACCGAACTGAACTACCAGTTTTTGAACACGGTATCCATCCGGGAGGAGGAGTTCCGCCCCCGGGATCTGCCCGACGGCTGGGATCACAGCCCGGAAGAGGACGAGCGGAACTGGCTCACCAAGCAGACCGAGGTAGCCTACTACAATTTTTGCGCCAACAGGACCTTCCAGCAGGAATACTTTCTGCAGCGGATGAACCGCTGGGGCATTCTGCCCTTTCGCAAAAACCGGGAGCATCTGCTGGGAGAGATCCTGCGCAAAAATCCGCGCATGATCGGCGAACCGATCTACCAGCAGGAGCTGGCCGGCAGGGCGAAACAGATTTTGAAGAACTACTCTCTGGGGCGGCTGATCGTGGCCGGGGACAACCGCTATCTCTCCGGCGATCTGATGGACTTTTTAAGCTATCTGCTGGAAACGCTTCCTCAGAAGAAGCGGAACAAGGCTTTTAATGATGTGACCAAAAGCTTACGATTCAAAACCAGTGCCTTCTACGCTCCCGGCGCGGCCTATCAGCACAGAGACACCTGCACCCTGCTGCGCAATCCCCATATTGCGAGAAATGAGGAACTGCAGCTCTCCTCCTACGACGCCAAGAAAGAAAAGCGGCAGATGCGGCATTTCTATTTCCGGCATCTCACCGATCTGGTCATGGTGGACTCCACCATGCTGGCGGCGGAGCGGCTGGGCGGCGCGGACTATGACGGGGATATGGTCAAGACCATCGCCGACCCCATTTTGAACGAGTGCGTCCGCCGAAACTATGAGGCATCGCGTGGTAGCGCGGACGACGCGCTTTCCAACGAGGCCAACATCCCGCTACTGATGATCCCATCCGCAACACCCCTGATCCGCAGCGCAGAGGATTGGGAAGCCCGGTTTGAAGTGGTGCGGGGCACCTTCTCCTCCCGGGTGGGACAGATCTGCAACGCCGCGTTGGATCGCAGCATCATCGCCTACAATGAAAACTCAGACGCAGAGGAGCGCAAACGCCTTCAGAACGAAACCGAAGTGCTGGCCATTCTGACCGGGCTGGAGATCGACTCGGCCAAGAGCGGCATCCGCCCGGATCTGGATGAGTATCTGAAAAAGCGGCGGGTGCGGCGGACACCTTTCCTCCAGTATAAAAATCTGGTGGAGGACGCTGAGGAGACACGCCGGGCCTGGTATGAGGAGACCCACCAGCAGCGCATCAAAGCCTTTTTCAAAAAAATCGACTGGGACAAGGTAGACTCCAATCTGGAGCGCCTGCCGTATCTGGCCCTTCAGCTGAAAAAGCATACGCCGGCCGCCAGAGCCAAGCCCGCCAAGGATCACGAGCTCTTCACCTTTGCCCAGCAGCCCGATTGGAAGGAACATCTCGACGGGGAAATTTTAGAGCAGATCTCCGCCCTGCTGCGTGACTATGCAGCCTGCCTGTCCCGCATCCGGGCCTGCCGGGTGGAGCCCAGTGAAAAGAAACGAAAGAGCGACATCGCCCGCATCCTCTTTGCCCGCGGGCAGGAGGAGCTTTGGGACACCGATGAGCTGTACGCCCAGCTGGGGAGCCTGCCTCCGGAGCGGGTGGCGGAGATCTGGACGGCGCTGAATGAGGCCAGGTGGCAGTTCCTGCGGGAAGATGAACGGATGCAGTTCCTCCTCACCTGGCTGCCGGAGTTTGAACCGCTCTTTGACCTGTTTTCTGATTTCCGCAGCGGTGGATATCGGGTTTTGAGCGACCTGCTCTTTGATATCCAGCAGGAGAATGAACAGCAGAAAAAGCGACAGCTGCACCGCCCCGGAGACTCAGCGACATTTGATGAGCTGATGGATGCGTATCTCAGCAAGCGGAATTCCCAGCATTACCGGGAGGCGGTATCCGCCCGGTGCCGCCAGCTGATGAACAGGATCGTTCGTCCGCAGACTGCGGTGCGCTATATAGAGGCCCTGGGCAAGCGGAATCTGCTGTGGGATCTGCTGCTGGATGCACTCGAGCCCAATGTGTTGGAGGTGCGCCATGCTGAATGAATGGCAGGAGTTTTTAGACTATACGGAGCCGGTGGCATATCGGGCTTCCGGCAAAAAGGACACCGCCTGGCTGGGGCGGTTCACCTTCGAGGCCCTGCGGGACTTCAGCGGCATGAACCGCATTTTGACCATCCTGGCCCGCGGCTTTTTATTTCACGCTCCGGACGGCCCCCTGTTGCCCGGCGATCCGAGGGATAAGATCGGTTTTGCTTACGACGGCCTGTGCGCCTGGTGCAGCATTCCGGAGCGCCGCGGCGCGCTCCATGAGGAGTGGCAGCACCGCACCGATTTCGCGCCGCTCCACGAGCAGTTCCCCAAGCTGGTGGACGAGGAGGGCTGGGGCTGGTTCAGCCGCCACTTTCACAGGGCCATGCAGTTTGCTCTGGCGCACCCGGACTTGGTCCATAAGAACTATGCGGCTTCCGCCGGGAAGCTGGACAAGCGGTTTGACCATGAGTGGCGCAGCAAAGTGCTTCAGTATCAGACGGAGCGCCTTTCCACCCTGACAGAGGGTGCGTGGACGATCCGCTTTGACGATATGATCGCCGACGCCCTGGAGCTGGGCCCCCTGCGCTGCACGGAGCCGGAGCTGCCGGCGGAGCTGGCAGAACGGCTTGAGCAGGTACGCCCTGAGAAAATGCCTTCCAATATCCTGCCCACCCTGGTGGCCTACTATCTGGCCAACCGCCCGGAGGACAGCGACTGGGTGGTGCTCCCTGTAACCAATTTTGACTGCTACTTCGGCAACACCAACTTCGGCCGGAAATATCTGAACCAGTTCCCCCAGGAGGTCATCGAGCGAAGCAACAGTTTCGGCATCAGCCGCTACCGGGTCAGGGAGGAATACCTGCCGAAATAAGCGACGGGACTGGCCTGTGCGGCCAGTCCCGTATTTCTTTGTTTAGGCGGCGCATACTTTGTGCCGCTTGTGTCCTCTGCCTGCCTCACGGCTCTGTTTCATAGGGCCAGGTGTTGATGCCGCCGAATTCGTAGATGTTGGTGTAGCCCAGCTCGGCCAGCGTGGAGGAGGCGGTCTTGCTGCGGTTTCCACTGCGGCAGTAGACCAGCACCGTGGAATCCTTCTCAGGGATCACCTCGGCGGCGGTCGTTTCGTCAATACTGCCCACCGGCAACAGCACTGCGCCGGGAATGTGGCCGCTGTCGTACTCGTCCTGCTCCCGCACATCCAGGATGATGACCTCCTGGGTGTCCATCATCTCTTTTGCCTCTTCCTGGGTGATCTGCTGGTAGGCATCGCCTGCGGCAGTCCCGCCGCATCCGGTCAGCAGGAAAAGGGCAAGCAGGAAAGGAATGATTCGTTTCATTTGAGTTCCTCCAAAAGTCCGGTGGCAAAGGCCTTGTGGCCCTGCTCCGTGAAGTGTACGCCGTCATAGGCCAAGGGGATGTCCCACTTCCCGGCATCGGCAAAGCGGGTACCCAGCTGCTCCGCCAGGGTTTGGCAGAGCCGGGCGAAGGTGCAGGAGTCATCAATGAGCTGTGGGCTGGGGACCCACTCGCCCAAAGCCATTGGCGGCGGTGCGACCAGCAGGATCTTGTTTCGGTCCAGGGAAATGCCATAGAGAAAACGCTCCAGCCGCTCGGCAGCCTGCTCCGGGCTTCGCCCCTGGAGCAGGTCGTTGGTCCCAAGCATGACGATCAGCAGATCGGTGTCAGCAGGGAAGGCTGGGACAGTGGCTGGAATCTCCCGGCCGTTCTGCCCCATGTTGAAGATCGTCCATCCGTTCTCCACGGCCAGAATATCCACCCACCGGCAGTCCGCGTCATAACGTCCGCCGAAATAGCCCCGGGGGTCATAGCCATAGGTATTCGAGTCGCCAAAGCAGATAATGTCCATTTTGTCACGTTCCCATCTTGATTCACCATGAAACATTGCAGTATCCAAGCAGTAAACCGTTTTATCATAGGGATTGCCAGCGTACATTTTTAAATGCCAAAGAACATGGAACCATTCAAAATACTGTGCCACTTCGGAACATTTGCTGACCAATCTGCTCAGCAGTCGCTTTGAAATCTATTTCTCCTTTGTCGGCCTTGTGTTGATACCAAGAAGTTCCTCTTCCAACTGCACCAATGTCTTGTGTACCACACTTTTCTTAAGCTCACATTCCCATATCGTAACTACTCTCCACCCCATAGCGGCAAGAAGTTCGAAATTCTTTTTGTCACGACGAACATTGCCTTCTATTTTCTTTTTCCAAAAGTCAGCGTTGTCTTTTGGCCATACAAAATACTTACAGCCTTCATGTGCATGCCAAAAACAGCCATTCACAAAAATTACAGTTTTATATTTTGGCAGAACAATATCCGGTTTTCCTGGAAGCCTGGCATCATTTTTCCTGTATCGAAAACCTTTCGAAAACAGGTATTTTCTAACCAATTCTTCCGGTTTTGTATTTTTACTGCGAATTCGAGACATATTGTATCTGCGTTGTTCCGGCGTATGCACATCTGCCATGACATGTCACTCCTTTGCCAAGAGGAATTAACGGGCCAAGCATTGCTTAATGGGGCCAGCTCTCTTCTCTGGCCTTTTCTAATACTTGTAAAATACGACCACACTGCTTTTCGCTCGGAAATTTTCCACTCTCCATTGAAATCGCTGCTTTGAGAAAAGAAATCTCCTGTGGGTTAAAAATACGATTTTGAATTCCCCACGTAAGCAGTGCTTTCCAGTTCTCGATACCGTATTCCGCTACCTGAATCATAGCAGATGCACTGTTCTCCTGTTTCTGCTCTTGGCGGGCGCTTTTCTTCGCTTCAGCATCTTCTTCGGAACTGACCAGCTCCTTTTTGAAGTTGGCACTAAGCGGGAGTGAAATAGTCTTTGCTTTTTTCCAGCACGCCTCACGCTTGGCCCATTCCGTAACATTCTGCACTTCTCTATTCGGGGAAACCAGATGATAGTACATTGCCTCTGCAATTTTTCCCAGTTCCATTTCGGTGGCGTGTGATACATTCTGCTGGTTCCAGACTGTCTTGAAATCGAACGCACAATCCGGACACTCCGTTCCGATTCGATAGAATAAATACGCCAGCGTATAGGCTACAACCTGTGCCTTATAACCCATCTCATACCACGAAGCGTGCTTTACAATGTAATCGACCTTTTTGTACATGATATTCAGACACACAATCTGTCGGAAGAACCTCTCGTTGAAGGCCGCCTCGTCCTTGTCCCATGCTGCACTGGTCCATTCTGCAAACTGGATAAAGTTCTTCTGGGCGCCGGTACTGACCTGATGTGGAAGCTGGCGATAAGTGTTATAAAATTTTGCCAAATCGGTTTTTGTAAACATTTGCGCCTTAGGATGCTGGATAAGAAACTTATCTTTCTCGGCCTTGGTCATACGGCTCTGTTCCTGCTTATACTGGCCACGGGTCCGTTCGTAATACCAGTAAGTTCCGTACTGATTACCCATAACTGCAGGTGCAAGAACTCTTCGGGAGAAATCTTCCATTCTGACATGAAACGCATGGTTAGAGAAAAAGTCAGCATCACTGACTTTGTTCTGCTTATTAGCGTATTTTGCAATATTCGGAATCAACACCATTGCCTTTTCCGGAGTAACCACAGATAATTTCATGGGGACATAGATATCCCGCAGTCCGTTTGCACGGTCCTTATCGTTTATAATTGCTGCAGCCAAAGAAGCAGTAGTCTGCCCACCGTTGACAATCTGAAGAGATGTGATTTTCGTGATATATGTGCAACCGCTACCGGTTTCCACTTCCACCGCATAAGCCGTCGCCGCAATACCGTTATTATATGCAAAAAACATACTGGGTTCGTTCAGGATAGTATTTCGAATCCCCTTATTGATTTTGCCTTTTGCAGACAGGAAGGAACGCACATTTCCTTCCAGTAAACGGCCTCCATATGTGTTATACAGGTAGGCCAATATGTAGCCCGGAATATTGCACAGGTACGCTGTATATTCTTCGTTGGAGCCAGCCTGCAGGCAGGGGATGCCGTTTTCCGAGAACTCTCTCAGATCTATAATAATATCCTCTTTACCTGTTTTGGATGCATACAGGCTTTGCAAACGTGCAATATCCCAGATATGGTATTCAGCAACAGCGTCACCAATTTTGGTGCTGGGTATCTCACGAATACGGCTGCTCATTGCCATATCGGTTAGAAGGTAAAATTTATACTTCGCAACATTGGCATACCGCTTTTGAATGTCTATTGCCAGACCATACCCCGGAGAACTTTCTTCGGCATATTTTTGTATAAATCCAGACTTTGACTCCTCTACAAAAGCTCTGGCCCGATTAAAATGTACCTCTGCATCCTTGGCGGTTAAAGACTGAATTTCGATGCTGTCGGAGAAGGGGCAAGCGACAATGATGAGACAGTTTTCCAGCTCGCTGTAGTAGTAACCGTCAATCAGGATTCTTCTGTTCCGGGAACCAACACCTTCATAAGCCAGTTGCTCAAAATCCTCAAACTCTTCCGCTTCAACCAGTGTACCGGAATACATCGCCAGAAACTCTTCCCGGGGAGATGTTCCGTTGATGGATGCGTTGAGATGTATCTCATCCAATATTCCATTTCTGAATTCCTTGATATCCACGGATTCACTCCTTCCTGTAAGAATCAATGGCAGCAATCGACAGGGAATATTTTGCTTCAGTTATACTTTGGGGCAAATTGGTTCGCCGGATACACGGGAAATCGGTAGATACCGCATATCTGGCTGTTCCCTTAATTTCAAATGTGTATTCTTCTCCCTCGTATTCAGGTCTGGGATAGTACCCATAATGTAACAGCATTGTGGACAACTGCTCTCTGGCGTCATCATCGGAAAGCGTTGCAAGCAATTCTTTATACAGCGTGTTCAGATTGACTGCATCCGTATTGGTCACACTGGTTTTATCCGCTCTGATAACTATTAGTTCTCCCGGTTTTACACAGTCCAACTGTTCGATTGAAGATATAGTAACTTCAGCTCTGCTGCTTGACACCGTCTTGACCTCATACCAGGTATCATCAATTATGTAGTCCTGCGGCAAATGCCTGGGACCGGTCCAGGACAGAGCAGCTTCTTTTGCGCCATATCGGGGGCAGAGGAAAACCTTCAGGAAATACATTTCCCCCAGAAGACCTTTTATTTCTTTCGGGGAAAGTATGCCGCCAGGGGTATTTGCCAGCATTTCCCGCCACTCTTTATATCGTTTTCCCACAAATCTGGCGGCTTTCTCTTTACTCGTGATACAGGAAGAAGAACAGATAATATCCTCACAAAACAGGACAAACATATCGCTATAGCTGTCATCAATAAGAGAAAAAGAAAGAGACCACTTTTTATCAGGACGTCTGCCGGATTTGACCAGAATCATGCGGGACGATGTAACCTTCATTGGCGGGTATTCGCTAATCAACAGCAAGGTCCATCTGGCCGCGGCATCAATTCCAACGTACAAATCCAGCAAATGTGTGCTGTTGACACGCTGATACGTGTCCAGATGATCGATCGCGCCAAATATTGTCTTTATATCAGCCATAATCAATCCTCCGGGATAGTCTCGTCGATTTCATCGAAATCATCCGCACTATCAGCGCCAAAGATTTCCATCCACTTCTGCTTATTCACTTTATACCTCAGACTGATTCGCTCCATGCCCTTAATGGCCGGAACGCCAATGCTAAGACCAATAATCGGGAAGTCCACAGCATCGATAATATCCTGCTTGGCTTTTTTCTGTTCGTCTGCTTCATTATCTTTAGGCGGAGTCAGTTTCACAGGATATATAACCAACAGAGGGTTGCGCTTGATGCCAGATTTAAAATAAAAGTTTTCACTGAAAGATTTTCCGTTCCCACCATGCCCGGCTTCCATGTCGTCAACCTGTTTTTGTGTCATGCCACCTTTGGCCAGATCCTTACTGCCAAGTCGGGAGTTTTTGCCAGACATTTGCAGGGATTTGGTATCTTTACGGTAAGCAAAGCTACGCACCACCGGATGGATGTTCAAGCCAGCAAACTGTATCGAGGGGTTATTGATGGTTGTACCGCCAGCGATTAGGACATCCCATATATCGAAGACCCCTGTTTCATCTTCATTAAACATATCAAGTATTTTAGGAGTGTCAAATCCCGTCGCTGTATTCATCGTGTGAGCAGAGAATCCTTGCAGAAAATCTATAACAGCTTCTTTTTTTACCCCAAGAATCTGCGGATGTTTTACCGCGAGTTCTGGTGAACCTTGATGAATTGTATAGGCTTTTCTCAAGCGCAAAAGGAAATCCGTGGTTGCTTCAAAATTCCGTCGAAGAACATCCACAGTGCTGTGAACATATTTGGTTTCCACAACCTCGCCACTGAAGTTTACAACAGTTTCATAATCTCTGGCAGACCGCATTTTATTCCGGGCTGTCACCAGAAGGCCCTGAATATCCGATCGTACAGCCAAACCGAAGTCTGTAGGAGTCATATCCTCGTTCTGCATACGTTTCACTTCCGCACGCAGTTCATCGGTTGCGGTGGAAATATAGCTGTACCATGCCATGGACAGTTCAGGCATCCAGATTTTGCATAAATCCTGATAATTATTCCGATAGCCAAACCAGCGGCCCATCTGCATCAATGTGTCGTACATGGAAGAATTGCGGTAGAAATAACTGGTGCAGAGACCTTCCAGGGTAAGGCCTCTGGACAGGCTGAGTCCGCCAACCGCAATTAGTCTTAAACCAATATCGTCGGGAGCTTTTTCATAACGCTCATAGTCCAGATTTTTGGGCGCATTACCGCCGTTGATAGTGCGTACCTCTATGCGGGAAATGGCTGGATACAAAACTTCCTGGATCTGTTCCCATGTATAATGCTTTAGTTTTGCGAAATCCGGATTTGAAGCAAACTGCTTGAAATATTTATCATAGACTTTCTTAATAAAGTTGAAGGAATCGTACTGAAGTGCCTCGCTTCCCGTCAAATAATAGTTGCGTATCTCACGCTTCCAGTCACGGACAAAGCTGTCAACAACTTTGGTTATCTGGTTTTGCACTGCAATAAAGCGGGAAATATTGATCATCATGGTGCGGTGGGTCTTTTTGTCACCACGCAAATCACGTACAGCATTTGCAATAAAGAATGCTGCCAGTGCTTCTTTCAGACTCTCAGGAATGAATTGCAATACATCTTCCTTTCGGTGGACAATAGGAAGGGCATATTCACAATCATCGTTGGATTCCAGCATATATCCACAGGGAGCATCTTCACCAAAAATACTGCGTGCACCGATGTAATTGTCCGGTGCTTCAAGAGCGTAAATGAAATCCCGGGGAAACAAATCGTGTTTCAGCATCTCCTCTTCAGAGTCGGGATCAATAAACACATTGGCATAGGGTGTGGCAGTAAAGCCGACATAATTGGCCCGTTCAAAAAGTGCCAGCAGCTTTCGAATACCCTTGTTAATAGCCGTAACATCGTCTGCCTTGGTGTTAACGGAAGCATTGTCAGCCTCGTCATCAATCAGCAACATAGGCAAATCAATTTTTTTGGTTATGGGGTTGATATTATAGAATCTAAGCCAATGCTCCAGCTTTTCCAGGACACTCTTGTTCTTTTTCAGGACAAAAATTACTGGTGCGCTGATACCTGATAACTGTCCGACTACCTTTTTGGCAGTGGCTGCATTGAAGTCACTTGAGGTGGACGTAACCGCCCAACCGCTGGTAGTTGGATCAATGGCACCCACACCAACCTGAACACGCCCCTTCTCAAGAGTAAATGCATAGCTGTCCAGCCCAATAAATCCTTCGTCAATACGTTGTTGGGTCTGCCGGCGCAATTTTTCAATTGTGCCGGTAAGGAGAATAATAACCCGGTAATGGGCATCAGCTGCCTTATTGACCAAACCAATATAGGTAGAGGTCTTACCGGACTGCACATCACCAATACACAGTCCCCGCCGCATAAATCCATCCGTCTGATTAGGATTCCCCAGCAAATCCATAATTTCATCCGTTGTCTTGTCCAGCTCATTAATGGTATCGCCATTCCAATGTTTTTCCCTCAGGAGATACAGCCGGTAGCGATCCCAGAATTTAGACGAATTTTCCGCCTTTGCCGCCATGTACCATGGAGCATGATTGTTTTCCTTAACATAATGGCCCCGATCAATTCTGACAAAAAGTGCAGCATGGAGCGCATTAATTACTTCCTGCCGCTCTTCGGGAGTCATTTGGGGTGTACCATACATCCTGGCGTTCATGCTATCGTTTATGTCCACCAGATTGGAAATCATTTCTTCTGTAACAGGGATCGTGCTGGCACTCATATTCAGCAGTATGGTGCCGATAATATTCTTCTGATTATCCGTCATTACCATATACCTCTCTGATCTGTGATACCACATCCGGATACTTTAGAAAGAAGTCCATCTTATCCATAGTTTTCAGGAATGCTGCCACATCGCCACCTATGCTCTCGATTTGGTGAACCATCTGCTCTGCCATACCGTATACTTCATTCGTTTCCAATGAGCCTTCTGTAACATTGGCTTCACTCTTGGCCATTCTGTAATATACGTCGGAATACGGGAAGGCGTCCTCAATCATTTTAATAAATGCCTCCAAGATGGCCCCACCGCCTTCATTCAGGTTTGCTTCAAGTATCTGGATAACCGGGAGTTGACGATTAATTTGATACTGGAGTCGGCCTCGATCATCAATGGGATTCCAAACATGAACGAGATTATCCGTCTGTACATTTCTGCCGCGGTATTTGTATACCCGTTCGCTGCGTCCCACTGTATTTTCAACAATATCTACCAGATTCTTTTTGATAAAATGAGGAAGGGAAGCCCGAGATTTTTTGATGTCAATTTCCCAAATATGATCCAAAGAGTTTGGGATATCCACTCGTACCCGTGCCAGTTTTCCCAGTTCATTATGCTTGATTAACCGGAACCAAGTTCCCCAAATAATCAGGCGTTTATTTCTGTATATGTAGAATCCCTGCTTCTGCCGCAATTCCTCTTTACCACCAATGGCCGCAATATCCTGCTTAGACAATTTGCTAATGTAGGGCAGTACATACGGTTTTACACGGATCTCTTCCGCTGCAACTCTCAGCACCTGCTCACTCAGCGGCTGTGTTGCAGGGTGCTTTGTTAAGAATGGATCAATACCCTTTACCGCTTCACCATTGAAATATATAGACAGTCGATTTTTGGGATTTTCATCGTTTAAAAAACGGTGAAATACGAGAGATACATGTTTCCTGGTCAGCTCGATTTTTTCATCAAAGGCCTTTTGCACTTTGGATGCTGCCTGCTTAAGGCGATCAAATCCCTCCCAGATAACAGCTGTGCCAGATTTCTTTAGCCTCAGGTACTGATATCCCGGAAGATTTTCGATCTCGTTTTCAGAAAAGAACTGAAGAGACCAGTTTTCTTGTTGAATTATGTAGTCAAGGTTCCAGCATGCCGCACATATAACTTCATCTCTTTTGGTGAGTACAGTTACCTTTCTGCACTGAGACAAAGATGCCATTTTTAGGCCAAGGCCGAATCGTCCCAAGTCATCCTTCCTGCGCACCTCTGTGGAACTCTGGCTACCATAGCGCATAGCGTTCTCAAGTTCCTGTGGCGTCATACCCCATCCGTCATCCTCAATACACAGCCATTGCGGGTCTTTGGATGAGAAACACACATGCACTTCTGTTGCAGATGCACTGATGCTGTTATCAATTATGTCTGCAACCGCAGCTTCAAAGGAGTAGCCAATGGACCGTGTCGATTCTACCAGGATTGGTGCATATGGCATGACTATTTTCTCTTTCATAAACTCACCTCATAACTGTGTGTCTGCTATCTTTGAGGCCCACAAGGAATACCAATTCACAGAGTCCAAAAGTTACGCAACGCTTTGGCTACACTATATGCCAAGCACACCGGAACTGCATTCCCTATTTGTTTATAAGCTAAAGTGCGCGAGGGTTTCCCAGTGACGGATTCAAAATAATAGTTGTCCGGAAATGTCTGAATTCTTGCTGCTTCTCTGGGAGTTAGAGACCTGTTTTGTTTAATATCCGGGTGAATATAGTAATGCCCATCACGGCAAATATGCGCAACCACCGTCTGAGTGTATGGAAGATTTCCTGCAACGACTTTGAATCTGTCCAAAAAGCACTTGGTGTTGTTATGAGTGCGTAATCTTTCCGGCAGATCTGTATAGGCGATTCTTTCTTTCTTTTTATTCCAAGTTTCTACAACTATCCGATAGATTTCCAAATCCTGCTCCGTATGAGGACGCGCCTGATGGAATGTAACTGGTTCCAGATCATATTCCTTGATCCCAGACTTATAGAGATATTTTCCCGAATATGGTTTGGTCGGCACAGGTGTAATGACACCTTCGCCAGCTTTTATTGCTGGCAAATCGCAAAATAATTCTCCAGCTTTATGTTTGTTCTCGATTATTGGGATTTCCGGATAAAAGCCTTCATGTCCGCCTCGTTTCCCAATCAAAATGATTCTTTTCCTGTTTTGCAGAACCCCATAGTCTGATGCATTCAAAGTGCGAAATTCTGTGGAATAGCCATAGTCTTTAAATAGCTTGCGCATATTCTCAAAGTGCAGCGTGCCATCTTCGTCTTTGGCAGATAGTAACCCAACCACGTTTTCAAACACGAAATATTCAGGCTCATAACGCCTTAAAAATTCTGCGTACAATTTATAGAGATAGCTACGTTTATCACCAATCATCTTACTTTCAGAGCGTGATCTTCCTGCAAGGGAATATGCTTGGCAAGGCGGGCCACCAACAATCAAATCCAAATGTTTGCCGTTTAGCATGGCATCAATCTCTGAGAAAATAGCCGGCAGAGTTTCTTCGGAAATTTCATAGTTTAAAACCGAATTAAGGATGGGCTTGGGTATTTTTTCGTAGAATTCTTCACGAGAAATTTCTCCGTTGAGATATTGAGTATATATATTCAACTTATTGTTTCGCTTCAGCCAATGGTACGCCATACGGGTCTTAAGACTATAGCTTGCAGCCACATCCATTTCCACATGAGCTATAGGTTCGAAGCCCGCGCGGATAAAGCCTTCAGACAGGCCACCCGCACCAGCGAATAAATCAAGATATTTGGGCATAGTTGTCAATCCTCTTCTGAGTGCTAATATAATCTTAAAAGTTTATCTGTCCTATAAACTGGACAACATCAGTCTCTACATTTTGTTTCAGGCACAATCTCCATAATATCCTCGATACCGCAATCCAGTGCCGTGCAAATCTTCAGGAGGATCTCTGTGGAAACATGACCATTCCGCCCCATTTTAGTAACGGATGCCGGGCTGATGCCAGCCTTTTCGCATAAGTCTTTCTTCTTCATATCCTTATCAATGAGCAACTTCCAGAGCTTTTTATAACTGACAGCCATAAAATATCTCCTCCATACTGATATATGAAAAATGCTCTGCCGTCTGGCAGAGCATTCGGTCTACTGCAGCCATACTGCCAATGCACATCCCAACCTCAATTGAAAAACTAACTTCCGGTTGGGTGGCCAGTCATGCGGAAGTTAATCTTGCAAAAAGGTACCTGGAAGTAACTCTTACAAACATTTTCCAAGACATTGACATGCTCCCAACG
>NZ_NFIB01000020.1:0-57643 GCF_002159385.1 Flavonifractor sp. An52 | reverse complement strand
GGCCTCGGCGGGGGCGGAGCGTGCCCTGGAGCAGGCCCTCAAACAGGCGGGGCTCACCGAGGCGGACATTGCCGCCACCGTCACCACCGGCTACGGGCGCTCCGCCATTCAGATGGGGGACAAGTCCATCACCGAGATCACCTGCCACGCCAAGGGGGCCTACTTCCTGGACTCCACTGTCCGCACCATCATCGACATCGGCGGTCAGGACAGCAAGGTGATAAGGCTGGACGGCCAGGGCAACGTGGTCAACTTCCTGATGAACGACAAGTGTGCCGCCGGTACCGGCCGTTTTCTGGAGCTGATGGCCCGCACCCTGGAGCTGTCCATGGAGGAGATGAGCTGGGCCGGGCTGGAGTGGAAGGAGGACATCGCCATTTCCTCCATGTGTACCGTTTTTGCCGAGTCGGAGGTGGTGTCCCTCATCGCCCAGAACAAGGACCGGGGGGACATCATCCACGGCCTGAACCAGTCGGTGGCGTCCCGCACCGCCGCCCTGTGCCGCCGCCTGGGGGGCGAGCCCAACTATATGATGACCGGCGGCGTGTCCAAGAACCGGGGCGTGGTGGAGGCCATCCAGCGGGAGCTGGGGGTGGAGCTCATCGTCTCCGACCGGGCCCAGCTCAACGGCGCTCTGGGGGCCGCCCTCTTCGCCCTGGAGGGGTAATCTCATAGCTATTTCAAAGACCTTCCCTGTGGGGAAGGTCTTTTTTTGCCGCTGGATGTACCAAAACATACAACAAATCCCCCCAAACATCCTACAGGTGAAAGGGGGGAGGCCCATGAAGCTGGTGCGCTACGGCAGGGAGGGGGCGCTGACCAACTATCTGCCCCTGCCCAGGCCGCTGCTGGAGCTGGATCTGTCGGGGACGGCCCTGCTGCTCTACGCTCTGCTGCTGGACCGGGCAACCCTGTCCCAGAAGAACGGCTGGTGGTCAGAGGAGGGGTGGGTGTATGTGCGCTATCCCATCGCCAGGCTGGCGTCGGCGCTGGGGCGGGGAACCACAGTGGTCAAGAAGCGGCTGAGGGAACTGGAACAGGCGGGCCTGATCCGGCGGGTGACGCCAAGGAGGGGGGAGGCCAGCCAAATTTTTTTGTCCCTGCCCGAGGACACTTTTTTGACCGGGAGCGGGCCGAAAAACCGACCGGGTCCCGGTCGGAAACCGGACCATGACCAGGGCGGAAAAGCGTCCCCTAACAACCTGAGGGAACAACAGAACTTAAATAACCATTCTTATCAATATAGAGAGGGGGAGAGTTTATAATGGATCGGGAAGAACGGCTGCGGGAGGCTATGGAACGGGAAAAGGCCAACCGCATCCAGCAAAAGCGCAAGCGGGTGTTCGGTTCGGCCCAGGGGCTGATGGACTGTACCTTCGACAGGGACAACGGGGCGGTGCCTCAGCTGGCCTGGGCCAGGCAGTATGTGGAGCACTGGCCGGAGATGCGGCGGGAGAACATGGGCCTGCTGTTCTGGGGCCCGGCGGGCACGGGCAAAACCTTTGCCGCCGCCTGCATCGCCAACGCTTTAGTGGATCTGGAGGTGGGCGTGCGGATGATCACCCTGGGGGAGGCTCTGCTCAATCTGTTCGGCATGAGCGGTGAGGAGCGCATCCAGTATCTGGAGGTGCTGACCACCTGCGGACTGCTCATCCTGGACGACTTCGGCGTGGAGCGCCGGACGCCCTACGCCCGGGAACAGGTGTACGAGATCGTCAACCGCCGGTATCTGTCCGGGCGGCCCATGGTGGTGACCACCAATCTGACTCTGAAGGAGCTGAAAAACGCCGACCGGGACGACAGCCGCATCCATGACCGGGTGCTGGAGCGGTGCGTGCCGGTTTGCTTTGACGGAACCAGTCTGCGGCAGGAAAAAACGGCGGAGCGGATCAAACGGATGCAGACGCTGCTGACCGGCGGCAGTCCGGCGGATTGACAAAGGTCCGCCGGGATGGTATCGTTGACTATATCGGCCGCAGGCGGCCCAAAGCCGGACGCCAGCCGAACCACCGCCGATACACCACTCAAAAGAAACAACACAAATACATACAACAGCATTTTTTATTTTGTTGCAGCAGCCGCCGGCGGAGCCGGGCCGTTTGGGGCCTGCCGGAGCCGGCTGGAGGGACCCCTCTGGACCTCAACTACGAACTCAACAAAATAAAAATTTTGTTGAGTTGAGAGGAGGGGGAAAGCCCCCATGGACCATAATGACTACAAATTGACCGCTCCTGAGCTGCTCCGCAACTTCCTGGTCTACCACGAGACCATTCAGGGCCACTCCAAAAAAACCGTGGACGAATACTATCTGGATCTGCGCAACTTCTTCCGCTACATCAAAATTGAAAAAGGCCGGGTGCCCCGTGACACGCCGCTGGATCAGATCGACATCGGCGACCTGGATCTGGATCTGGCCCGTTCGGTGAATCTCAGCGACGTTTACAGCTACATGAGCTACCTCAGCCGTGACCGGGTCAAGCACGCCAACAGCCCCACCTCCGGCTACGGCCTGGAACCCTCCGCCCGGGCCCGTAAGATCGCCGCCATCCGCTCCTTTTATAAGTATCTCTCCAGCAAGGCCAAGCTCATCGGCGAAAACCCCATGCAGGACCTGGATTCCCCCCGGCTGAAGAAATCCCTGCCCCGGTATTTGTCCCTGGACGAGTCCATCATGCTTCTGGAGGCCGTGGACGAGCCCAACCGGGCCAGAGATTACTGCATTTTGATCCTGTTTCTCAACTGCGGACTGCGCATTTCAGAGTTAGTCGGCCTTAACTTGACCGATGTCCGGCAGGAACAGCTCCGTGTGCTGGGCAAAGGCAACAAAGAACGGATGATTTTCCTCAACGAGGCCTGCCGGGAGGCGCTGGACGACTGGCTGGAGGAGCGGAACAACCAGGCGGCGGCGGACAAAAACGCCCTCTTCCTCACCCGCTCCCACACCCGCATGACCACGGCTGCCGTCCATTATATGGTAAAACAGCGGCTTTTGAAAGCGGGTCTGGACCCGTCTCTCTACTCCAGCCACAAGCTGCGCCACACCGCCGCCACCCTGATGCTGCAAAACGGCGTGGACGTGCGGACCTTGCAGGAGGTGCTGGGCCACGAGAACCTGAACACCACCCAGATCTATACCCACGTGGACAATGAGAACCTCCGTGCCGCCGCCAAGGCCAATCCCCTTGGAAAGGCGCGAAAAAAGAGCAAAAACGAGGATAGCAGTAAGGAATAAGGGATTTGTTATGTGGAATGACGCTGGAAATGACAACGAGTTAGAACGCAAGCGAAAGCTATGGCTGAATGGAGGTCAAAAGCGGTTAGATGAATGGCGGAATAGTCACCTCCGTAAACAACCGATTGCACTCGCAAATAAAGAGCATCATAAGGAACTAGAACGTAAGAAAAAATTGTGGGAAAATGGTGGTCATCAACGATTGATTGAATGGCGGCATGGGCGTGATCACACTGCCAATAGTATTTCTATAACGGAAGAAGCGGTCGTATTTACGAAGGCTCCGTATATACAGATTGGCGATATGAACGGTGCTGAATTTGAAATCTTTTGTGCGGAGTTGTTGCAAAAAAACGGTTTTAAGGAAGTAATTATTACAAAAACAACTGGTGATCAAGGCGTAGACATATTAGCAACTAAAGATGATGTCCGATTTGCAATTCAATGTAAACATTACGCATCAAATGTTGGAAATGATGCGGTCCAACAGGCCTACGCTGGAAGGAAGTATTATGGTTGTCATGTCGGCGTAGTAATGACAAATTCATCCTTTACTGAAAGTGCTGTTGAGTTGGCTGGTACTACTGGCATTCTATTGTGGGGGGGACAAAAGATCGAAAAAATGATGGAACAAGCAGCTAAACAGGACTTGCAAGATTAGGCATCATTACCCACAAAAAATGGCCGCCATTTGGCGGCCATTTTTCCTATCTTCACTTGTTCGCCAAGGCGGACAGCTCCTCCAGTGTCACCTGGTAGGCCTTTTCAGCGTGGATCAGCCAGTCCGGCTTGTCCAACCGTACCGGCAGGGCCTCCCCCCTGTTCTCCAGGATGCGCTCGGCGATCCAGGCCAGGAAGGCCGGATTCTTCACCAGCACCGGCCCGGTGATGTGAGTGCCCACCACGTTGCCGTGGCGGAAGCCCTCGGGGCCTCCCTCCTTCTCATTGCCCATGCCCATGGTCATGGCTTGGAAGAGCGGTTCCTCCACCCCGCTGGTGTGGGAGCACTTGTTCATAAAGCCCACCACCGGCTCCGGGAACAGGCCGGTCTTGGCGATGGCGTCGTGGGGCACCCGCTTGTCGGTCTCCACGGTGGCAAAGCCCCCAAAGTCCAGGCCCTCATACACCGTCCCCTTCTGGTCGGTGATGGAAGCCCCCAGCAGCTCCATGGCGTTGCCGGTGAAGAGCACCAGGGAACCCTCCGCCGCCTCTTTCAGGGCGTCTTTATAGGGCGTCAGCCAGCCCAGCGCAGCCTTCTGGGTGCGCTCGGTGCCCGCCCCCATGTAGATGAGGTCGGCCCCAGCAAAGTTGGGGGCGTCGTCGCAGCCCACGGTCTGGATCTCCACCTGGGCTCCCCGCCAGGTGAGATAGCGCCGCAGCAGGGTGAGATTGGCGTACTCCCCGTACAGGCTCATGGCCTCGGGGTAGAGATGCAGCAGTTTGATGTTCATATCCACCCCTCCTTACTCCGTCCGCTGGACCCGGCTGAGCAGTTTGTCCCGGTCGGAGAAGCAGGTGACCACATACAGGTCCTCTTCCCCGTCCTGCTCCAGCAGCTCCGCCGCCTGGGCCACGGTGTCCAGGCAGGTGATCTTGTCCTGAGGTACCGCCGAGCAGTCAAACCGCAGGGCCAAGTCGTTGACATACTTGCCGCACAGCACCACACGCTTCACGTGGGGAGCAGCCAGCTGATCGAAGTCGATGTCCCACAGCCAGCTGGTCTCGCCGGTGAAGTATTTGCGGCTGATGGCGTACACGATGACCAGCACGGAGCAGTCCTTGCCGGTGTCCTTGATGTAGCGCAGGTTGGTGTCGTAGGCCACCGAGTTCTCGTGCTTGCTGGTGAGCAGGGTGCCGTGGTGCCCCCCCAGAGTGAAGGTGACCATCCGGCCGTTCTTCAGGATGTAGCTGCCCAGCACACTGGCGATGGTGGCCTTGTCCACCCCGCACAGCCGGCACAGGGACCAGGCCGCCAGGATGTTGTACACGTTGTAGATGCTGCGGAAGCTGAGGGCAATCTCGGTGTCCCCGTCCAGCACCAGCTTGCCCTCCTTCAGGTCCAGGCCGGTGGCGGCAAAGTCGGGATCGTGGCGGTGGTAGCCGCAGGCGGTGCAGCGGTAGTGGCCAATATGGTTATAATGGTAAAGGGTGTACTCCATTTTTCCTTTACATACCGGGCACCGTTCCCCATCGTGATAGACGCCGTGGTGCTCTGCGGTAGCGCCCTCCCAGGCCTCCAGGCCGAACCATTTTACCTTGTCGTGGCCCTGGGCGAAGCAGGACACCAGGGGGTCGTCGGCGTTGAGCACCAGGGTGGTGTCGTCGTGGATGGCGGGCAGGATGGCGTCGTACACCCACTCGGGATGGCCGTTGCGGGTGAGCTGATCCCGGTACAGGTTGGTGATGACGAAATGGGTGGGATGGAACCACTTGAAGCTGTAGCGGGCGTAGCGCTCGTCGCTCTCCAGCAGCAGCACGTCCCCCTTCATCTTCCCGCCCAGGGTGCAGTGGGTGAGGATGAGGGTGGTGACCCCCTCGATCTGGTTGGAGCCCTCGGCGTTGTACACCACGTCCTTCCCCGCCGCTCTCAGCACGGCGGCGATCATCTCCACGGTGGAGGTTTTGCCGTTGGAGCCGGTGACGGCGATGACGTAGGAGGGCAGCTTCACCCGCCGCAGCACGTCAGGGCACAGTTTTAAGGCAAATTGGCCGGGCAGGCTGCTGCCCTTCCCTACCAGCTTGCCCACGAAGCGCAGGATCTTGCACAAAATGATGGCCAACGCCATTCTCATGGACAGTTCACTCCTTGTTAAATGCGTATTTTATATTATATCCACCCCTATGGCAGGAAGTCAACGGCCTGAGACGGATTGGCGGGGATTTTGTCATCCGGGATGCCCGCCGTCCATTGCCGGATCAGCAAAAAAGAGACCGCCACCGGCGGTCTCTTTTCCTATAGCGGGGCTTACTCCGTCAGGAACTTCTTCAGACGGGCCAGGCCCTCCCTGATGTTGTCCATGGAGGTGGCGTAGGACCAGCGGACGAAGTTGGGGGCGCCGAAACCGGAGCCGGGCACCACGGCCACCAGGCCGTACTTCAGGAAGGCGTCGGCAAACACATCGTCGTTGGTGATCTCCACGCCGTGGATGGTCTTGCCGATGAGCTCGTTCAGGTTCATCATCACATAGAAAGCGCCCTCGGGCATGATGCAGCTGACGCCGGGGATGGCGTTCATCTCCTTGACGATGAAGTTGCGGCGCTCCTCAAAGGCCTTCTTCATGGTGAGCACCTCATCCTGGGGACCGCTGAGGGCGGCGGCAGAGGCCTTCTGGGAGATGGCCACCGGGGAGCCGGTGGAGTGGCTGACGTAGTTGGCCATGATCTTGGCGATCTTGGCGTTGGCGCAGGCGTAGCCGATGCGCCAGCCGGTCATGGCGTAGGCCTTGGACACGCCGTTGATGAGGATGGTGCGCTCCTTGGCGTCCTCGCTGAGGGAGGCGAAGCTGGTAAACTCCCGGCCGTCGTACACCAGGCAGGCGTAGATCTCGTCGGAGATGACGTACAGGTCGGCCTTGGCGCACACCGCCTCCAGAGCCTCCAGCTCCTCCCTGCTGTACATCATGCCGGTGGGGTTGGAGGGGTTGTTGAGGATGATGGCCTTGGTCTTGTCGGTGATGGCCCCCTCCAGCTTGTCGGCGGTGAGCTTGAAGTGCTCGGCCTCGGTGGCGGTGACCACCACGGGCACGCCGCCCACCATCTTGATGAGTTCAATGTAGCTGACCCAGTAGGGCGCGGGCAGGATGACCTCGTCGCCGGGGTTGACGATGGCCCGCAGAGCCAGGTACACCAGGTGCTTGGCGCCGCTGCTCACCACCACCTGGGCGGGCTTGTAGTCCAGGCCGTAGTCGGCCTTCATGCGGTCGCACACCGCCTGACGCAGCTCCACGGTACCGGCTGCGGGGGTGTAGCGGGTCACATTGTTCCGGATGGCGGCAATGCCCGCCTCCTTGATGGCGTCGGGGGTATCAAAGTCGGGCTCACCGGCGCCGAACCCGATGACGTCGATGCCGTCGGCCTTCATCTGCTTGAACATGGCGTCAATGGCCATGGTGGTGGACGCCTGGACGGCCTCCGCGATCCTGGACAGCTCTTTCAATGGAATCTCTCCCTTGTATACGTTTTCTTGACATATTATATGCGTCGACTTGCAGAATTGCAAGTCCTTATTTGAAAAACTTCCGGGTTTTTGAATGAGCACAAACCTCAAAATGCAAAATGGACTGCCGGTCAGCAAAAAAGCGGGCGGCCCGAAGGCCGCCCGCTGGCGTACAGTCTTGATTTTGGCGGTCAGGACCGCTTTCTGGTCCCCACCACCCGGACGATCACCGTGCTGAGGACCAGGTTGATGGCCAGCTCCAGCAGGAAGTTGACGCCGGTCATGATAAAGATGATGTAGTAGATCAAGTCAGTACCACCGGCCCAGGCCACCAGGATGTCGTAGAAGAACAGGGTCAGGCCCACGATGAAAATGCCGGTGTTGACCACCGGGCAGACGATACCGGCGGTGATGGCGGCTCCCATGGAGGAGCGGCGGGACAGGCCCCGGAACACCAGGCCGGACACAAAGCCGGCGGCAGCGCCCTTGACAATACACAGGGCGGCGGTGAGCAGCGGGTTGGCGGTAAAGAGGACGTTTCCGCCGTAGTCCCAGCCTGCAATACAGGCGATGAGCACCACCACACCGAACACAGCGCCCAGCCAGGCGCCTGCGCCCGCGCCGTACAGGGCCGCGCCGATGATGATGGGGGCCAGGGCCAGAGTGATGGAGAAGGGGCCGAACTTGACAAAGCTGGCGACTACCTGCAGGACCACGATGATGGCCGTCATTAAGGCCAGTCCGGTCAGGCGTCTGGTTTTTTCGTTTGCTCTCATGGTACTTACCTCCTGCTGCCGCTCCTCTTTGAGGATGCAGCGCACTTATATTTACCCACGGCAGTGTGCCGTTGAGTACCAGGTCAAGCCCTCCTGGGCTTCCGGCTGTTTTTCTGGTGAAGCAGGTAGAGCCCCCGCATCACCAGGTCGGCGTCGTAATGGACAGGGCGCTTGCAGTAGCGCAGGATGCGGGGCGCGCTGCCGCCGGTGGCCACCACGGTAACGGGGCTGCCCGCCGCCGCCTCCATCCGGTCGATGACGCCGTCCAGCATGGCGGCGTGGCCGTAGAGAGCGCCGGAGCGCATGGCCTCCTCGGTGGTGCGGCCCAGCAGCTCCACCGGGGCGGTGGTCTCCAGAGAAATGGGAGGCAGGGCGTCCGCCCGGTCCCACATGGCCTCCAGCGCCAGGGTGAGGCCCGGCATGATGACGCATCCCTCGTACACGCTGCCCACGATCAGGGAGGCCGAGGTGGCGGTACCCAGGTCCACCATGACAATGGGGCTGGGATAGGCGGCAATGGCCGCCACCGCCGAGGCCACGATGTCGCTGCCCAGCTGATTGTGGATCTCGGCTTTGATGTTAAGCCCGGTCTTGATGCCGGGCCACACCACCATGGGCGTCTTGCCGGTGAGCCGGGTGAGGGCATCGGTAAAGACGGCGGTGAGCGGAGGCACCACGCTGGACAGGATGGTCCCATCCACCGCCTTCACGTCGGCGCCGTAGAGTCCGAACACGCCCAGCAGGTCAATGGCACACTGGTCCCGGGTCTTGTTCCGGGAGGTCTCCAGGGTGGCCCGGAAGAGCAGCTTGCCCTCCCCGTTAAACAGACCTACCGTGGTGGTGGAATTACCTACGTCTACCGCCAGCACCATGCCGCCCGCTCCCTTCTATTCCTTGGTGATCAGGATCCAAAATATTGTAGCAGTTTTGGGCCGGAGCGTCAAGGGCAGCGGTTGGCGAATAAAACCGCCGCCGGAGCACCCACGGGTCAATATGCGTAGCGAAACAGGAAGGAATTCAGCAATATACTTGATTCATTCGCACTTTAAGAGTATCCTATATAAGGGTAATTGTGTAAGTTTGTGGATATTAAAAGGTGCCCATTCAATCGATATGAGAGATGGAGGAAATAAAGAGATGCGAGAACAAACAGGGGGGTTTTGCCCACAGTGCGGTGCTCCCGCCGGATTAGATGCAGTATTTTGCGGAAAATGTGGGAAGCAGTTACCAGCCAAAGGGAGAAATTCGTGGGCGCTCCCTATCACACTACTGCTGTTTTTTGCAGTCAGTAATATCACGGGAGCACTCGTCTCCTGGGCATTTGCTGGTCTGGGATTGGCTGTGGTTTTCGTTTTATGGATCACAAAGTGCATCAAGCCAGAGAGAATAGAGCTTAGTGCATTATGTATTCCCATAGCAGTTTTGCTATTGGAAGGGCTGAGAAATCTGGGATTTGGGGTTGTTTTCATTTTCGCAGAACGATTTATGGGACAATATGGTGCCATATCGTCTTTCTATGCTTCGTCTGCCTTTCCTTTTATCGAAAACACCTATGGAGCAAACGCATTGTGGCTTTGGGGACTGTTGATATGGTTTCTGCTTCTTCGCAGCAATACGGTAAGACAAAAAGGAATCCATTACTTGATTGTTGGGATTGGACTTGTCATTTGGTCTTTGGTGCTTGCGCACATGGTGCCGGGGCATATGCTTGCTATGGAACAAGGAATGCCCCCAGAAATCCTCCATTATTTCAACACTGCATATGAACAATACTTTACCTGGATGTTTTTGCGTCGGTTTCTCGTTTATTGCCTGTTCTGTTATGCCGGAACCAGACGTCTGGGACCTGTTGGCACGCTTATCTTCCCGGCAGTTGTTATTGTTGGAAGCATGATTCTTATGGTTTTTTGTTTTTACCAATTGAGTCTCGGAATGGTATCGATCGGTGCGTTGTCCTTCGGATACTTGTTTGGTGTCATAATTCTGCTGGCTGCGCTGATCAGAGAAAAGAAGAAGCAGAACCGAACAAGCTCCTAAACTGGCGTTACGAGGCCTGAAAAAAGGTTCCGCCTGTACTAAATTTAGCACAGGCGGAACCCTTTTCTGTCTTATTCCTGTCCCAGCAGAGCCAGCAGCTCCTCCTCGGTGAGCACCGGGATGCCCAGGTCGTTGGCCTTTTGCAGCTTGGACCCGGCGGCCTCCCCCGCCACCACATAGCTGGTCTTTTTGGACACCGAGCCGCTCACCTTGCCCCCCTGGGCTTCGATGAGGGCGGCGGCCTCCTTCCGGTCCATGGTGGGCAGGGTGCCGGTGAGTACGAAGGTCTTGCCCGCCAGCTTGTCCCCCACCGGGGCCTCGGTGCTGTCGAAGGACACCCCCGCCTGCCGCAGGGCCTCGATGAGGTGGCGGCTCTGGTCGTTGGCAAACCAGTCCAGCAGGCTTTGGGCCGTGATACCGCCGATATCGGGCACGGCGGTGAGCTCCTCTTCACCGGCGTTCATGAGGGCGTCCAGAGTGCCAAACCGGGCGGCCAGCACCTTGCCCGCCTTCTGCCCCACCTGCCGGATGCCGAAGGCAAAGAGCAGCCGTCCCAGCCCGGCGGACTTGGACTTCTCAATGGCCGCCATCAGGTTTTCCGCGCTCTTCTTGCCCATCCGCTCCAGAGGCTCCACCTGGTCGGCGGTGAGGCTGTACAGGTCGCCGGGACCCTTCACCAGTCCCGCACCCACCAGGCTCTCCACCACGGCGGGGCCCAGGCCCTCGATGTCCATGGCGTCCCGGCTGGCGAAGTGGACGATGTGCCGCAGCCGCTGGGCGGGGCACTCGGCGCCGGTGCAGCGGATGTGGGCCCCGTCCTCATCCCGGGCCACGGGAGCCCCGCACACCGGGCAGTGGTCGGGCAGATGATAGGGCACCGTGCCCTCAGGGCGCTTGTCCTTGATGACCGACACGATCTCGGGGATGATCTCCCCCGCCTTCTGAACCAGCACCGTGTCCCCAATGCGGATATCCTTCTCGGTGATGAAGTCCTGGTTGTGGAGGGTGGCGTTGGTGACGGTTGTACCTGCAAGGCGCACCGCCTTTACAACCGCCTTGGGCGTAAGGACGCCGGTCCGTCCCACCTGCACCACAATGTCCTCCACCACGCTCTCCTTCTGCTCGGGGGGATACTTGTAGGCGGCGGCCCACCGGGGGAATTTGGCGGTGGAACCCAGGGTGGTTCGGTCTGCAAGGTTATTGACCTTTACAACAGCGCCGTCGATGTCAAAGGGGAACTCCTCCCGGCCGTCCCCCAGGGCGGCAATGCGCTCCGCCGCCTCCTGGATGGAATGACAGGTGTAATGGGGAATTACTTTAAAGCGCTGTTCCTGCAAGTATTCCAGGGTTTCGGTGTGGGTAGTGAAGGTCTTGCCTTCGGCCCACTGGACGTTGAACACCCGGATGTCCAGCTTGCGGGAGGCGGCAATCTTGGGGTCCAGCTGCCGCAGAGAACCGGCGGCGGCGTTGCGGGGGTTGGCAAAGAGGACCTCGCCCTTCAGCTCCCGGTCGGCATTGAGCTGCTCAAAGCTCTTCTTGGGCATAAACACCTCGCCCCGGACGATGAGGGAGGGCAGGGCCTCGGGCAGGCGCAGGGGGATGGAGGGGATGGTCTTGAGGTTTTCGGTCACGTCCTCCCCCACCTGGCCGTCACCCCGGGTGGCGCCCCGGACAAAGAGGCCGTTCTCGTACTCCAGCGCCACCGACAGCCCGTCCACCTTGGGCTCCACGTCGTACTCCACCCCGCCTGTCAGGGCGTCCTGGACCCGCTGGCCGAAGTCGGCCAGCTCCTCAAAGGAGAACACGTCCTGGAGGCTCTCCAGGGGGACCCGGTGGTGGACCTCGGCGAAGCCGTCGGCTACCTTGCCCCCCACCCGCTGGGTGGGCGAATCAGGGGTGATCAGCTCGGGGTACTTGGCCTCCAGCTCCTCCAGGCGGCGCAGCTTGTGATCGAAGTCGTAGTCGCTCATGCTGGGGTTGTCCAGCACGTAATATTCATAGTTGGCCTGCTCCAGCTCCCGGCGCAGGCTTTGGATCTCCTGTTTCTCGTCCATGGCGGACCTCCACTTGAAATGTTCGGGTGAGTTTGGGGGCCAGCTTGCCCAGCAGCAGGGCGATGAGCCCGCCCAGGAAAGCCCCCGTGGTGTTGAGGATCAGGTCGTCCACATCGGTGGAGCGGTTGACGAACAGCTGTAAAAACTCGATGGTAAGGGACACGCAGAAGCCCACCGCCAGCCCCTTCCACCACCGGGGTTTCCGCCACAGCAGGTTGGCAAAGAAGCCTATGGGCACAAAGATCAGGGCGTTGGCCGCCGCCATATAGAAGGTCCAGCTGCCAATGGTCTGGAAACTATCCAGAAAATAGGGTGTCCATCCAATATACTGCACCGATTCGCTCAGGGGCGTGATGGGAAAAAAGGGCCGCAGCCCCTGAAAGGCCTCCTGCCAGTGGGATACCGTCCAGAAGTTGGACGGAAACACCGTCAGGGCCGCCAGTCCGGCGCAGAAGAGCACGAACACCAAGAGACCGATCTCCCGCACCACGCCGCTTTGCAGCCCCCGGCGGTACAATCCCCGCCTTCTGTGGTGCAGCAGGGCCAGAAAACAGCCCGCGGCTATGGCTATACAGGGCAGCATCTGCTTCAAATAGTCCAGGGTGATCTCAAAATACCACAGCAGGTCGTCCATACAATCGCCTCCTTTTTTCTGAAAATATGATATCACAGAAAAAAGAGGACGTGTCTTACGCTTTTCTTACGAACCAGTGGCGGACAGCCCCAGATAGGTGTCGGGCACCTCCCCCACCAGCAGGGTCTCGGCCACGCACACCTGAGCGGTGACGCTGGTCTCTGCCCGCCCGCCGGGGATGAGAAGGGTGACATCCACCGTGATGTCCAGCATGATCTGGTGCAGGGTCTGGTTGATGCCCTGAGCGGTAAACTGGTTGGAGAATTCCGCTTTAGGCACCGCCGCCGTCAGTACCCCCACCGGCAGCATGGGCCCCCAGTCGGAGGCGGTGGAGAAGCCGGTGAGGCTGCCCAGCGGCACCCCAAGCTCCTGAGCGTCCAATCCCTCCACCTGTTCCAGAACCTCTTGCAGGATCTGCATACGCAAGGTATTCAGCTTGACAGAGTCCACCGCCAGCAGGGACACCTTGCCGCTCTCGTCCCGCTCCACCGTCACCAGGTCGGCATAGGCCACCCCCTGGTCGGCCAGGGTTGCAGTCACCGCGTCGTTGACAATACCGGTGATCTTGTTCTGGGCCTGAACGGTGGCCAGGGTGGTGACAGCGGGCCGCAGGGCGGCATCCAGCAGCCAGATCACCAGCAGCGCCAGACCGATCCCCACCGCAGCCGCCAGCAGCAGGCCTCTTCCCCGCCGCCGGACATGGATTCTGCGGCGGGGGGACCACATCCGCAAGGACCGCCTCATGGCCTCACCCCCTCAGGGCAGGCTATGCGGGGGCCGGTTCGTCCTATGCCTTAATCCTTGAGCAGTTCCTCTACCGCCAGCATAACGCCGGCCTTGCCGCTCTCATAGGTGAGGCCGCCCTGGAAGTAGGCGGTGTAGGGCTCCCGCATGGGGGCGTCGCAGGACAGCTCGATGGAAGCGCCCTGGATGAAGGCGCCGGCAGCCATGATGACCGGGCAGTCGTAGCCCGGCATATCCCAGGGCTCGGGGGTGACGTAGGAGTCCACGGGAGCGCCGAACTGGATGCCCTTGCAGAACTTCTTCAGGGGCTCGGGAGAGCCGAAATGGACCATCTGGATGATGTCGTGGCGCACCGCGTCAGAGGCGGGCTCCACCTGGTAGCCCAGCAGCTCCATGATCCGGGCGGCAAAGACGGCGGTCCTGACGGCCTGGGCGGTGGTGTGGGGGGCAAGGAAAAGTCCTTGATAGAGGCTGCGGTTGGCCCCAAAGGTGGAACCGCACTCCTTGCCGATGCCGGGGGTGGTGAGCCGCATGGCGGCACCCTCAATGAGGTCATGGCGTCCGGCGATGTAGCCGCCGGTGGGGGCCAGACCGCCGCCCGGGTTTTTGATGAGGGAGCCCACCACCAGATCGGCACCCACCTGGGTGGGCTCGATGGTCTCCACGAACTCGCCGTAGCAATTGTCTACCAGCACGGCAGCGTTGGGGTTGTTGTCCTTGACCACCTTGGCCAGCGCGCCGATCTCGGCCACCGACAGAGAGGCACGGGTGGCGTAGCCACGGGAGCGCTGGATAAGCACCGCCTTCACCCGGGGGTCGCGTACGGCCTCCGCCAGCCCCACCGGGTCGGGGGCGTTGTCAACCAGATCTACTTGCCTGTATTCGATGCCGTAGCTTTTCAGGGAACCGGGGCCCTTGTCCACCACGCCGATGACACCCAGCATGGTATCGTAGGGGGCGCCCACGGCGGACACCAGAATATCGCCGGGCTTGAGGGCGCCAAAGAGGGCGCAGGAGATGGCGTGGGTGCCGTTGACAAACTGCACCCGCACCAGAGCGTCCTCGGTGTGGAAGAGGTCGGCGAAGATCAGGTCCAGGGTATCCCGGCCCAGATCGTCGTAGCCGTAGCCGGTGGTACCGGCGAAGTGGGCCTCAGCTACCCGGTGCTTCTGGAAGGCGGCCAGCACCTTCTGGGTGTTCTCCTCGGCGATGGCGTCGATGCGGGCAAACTGCTCCGCCAGGTCGGCCTGGGCCTGCGCCGCCAGGGCTTTTACTTTGTCGCTGATCTGTAAAGACATTTTCCTTGATCCATCCTGTTCTATCTATGGTTTGTGGGTTTGGCGGGACGTCGGAGACGTCCCGCCATTTTCAGAGAAATTACGCCTCCAGCTTGGCCTGAGCGAAGGCGGCGGTCAGGGCCACGCAGGCCTCGATGTCGTCCAGGTCGGCCACCTCCATGGGGGTGTGGACGTACCGGGTGGCCACCGAGATACCGCCGGTGTACACGCCGGAGCGGCTCTGATGGATGGCGCCGGCGTCGGTACCGCCGAAGCGGAGGATGTCCCGCTGGTAAGGAATATTCCTTGCCTGTGCCAGATCCTCCAGGGTTTTCACTACCGCCGGATGGCAGATCACAGAGCTGTCCATCACTTTGATGGCGGCGCCCTTCCCCGCCGCGCTGGAGCACTCGTGGGGAGCGTCGGGGATGTCGTCGGAGTCGGTCACGTCCACGGCGATGCCGTAGTCAGGGGCGATGCCGTAGGCGGCGGTGCGGGCGCCCCGCAGGCCCACCTCCTCCTGAACGGTAAAGACAAAGTACAGGTCGTTGCCGGCGTGCTTGATGCGCTCCATGGCAGAGAGCAGAATGGCGCAGGCGATGCGATCGTCCAGGTAGGGGGAGAAAATCTTGCGGCCGCTGACAAAGGGAGTGGTGTCAAATACGGCGGTATCCCCCACCTGCACCATGGTCTTGGCCTCGGCCTGATCCTTGGCACCGATATCAATGTAAAGGTGATCCAGTTTCCAGTCCTTGGGCTCCACCTTTCCCTGGACCGCCACCACACCCCGGGTGCCGTTGCGGAAGCGGACAGGGGTGCCGGGCAGGTCGTGGGCGGACAGGCCGCCCACCTGGCCGAAGCGCAGGTAGCCATGCTCGTCGATGTGGGTGATGATGAAGCCGATGGAGTCCATGTGGGCGGCAAACATCACCCGGGGGCCGGTGCCCTGCTTGTGGCAGATCAGGTTGCCCAAAGCGTCGGTGGTGATCTCGTCCACATAGGGGGCGGCCAGGGTCCGGATGGCAGCAGCCACCTGGCCCTCGTTGCCGGAGGGGCCGTGGCAGGCGTTGAGGGCCTGCATGATCTCTAAAATATCCATATGGTCAGTCCTCCTTGGACAGATGGTTGATGAATGCCCGGGTCAGCTGGAGCATGGCCTCGATATCCTCGGCGCTGGCCAGGGTGGCAGGGGTGTGGGGGTAGCGCACGGGGGCGGCAATCACCGCTGTACGCACGCCGGAAGCGGCCCGCTGGACCGCCATGGCGTCGCCGGAGCCGGTGGTGGCCTCCCGGAGCTGCCAGGGAATGTTCTGTTCCTCCGCCAGCTTCCGCAGGGTCTCAAAGAGCTTCCGGTCCACGATAACGCCCTTGTCCATAATGGGGAGCACCGCGCCCTTGCCCAGGGCGCAGGCCTTTTTGTGGGCGGGCACCCCGGCCAGATCGGCGGCGGGAGCCCCCTCCAGCACCAGAGCGATCTCCGGCTGCACCGAGAAGGCGGCGCCGAAGGCACCTCTTGCCCCCACCTCCTGCTGGGCGGTGAACACGAAGGTGCAGTCCATGGGCAGCTCCTCCCGCATAAGCCACAGCAGCACGGCGCAGCCGATGCGGCTGTCCAGAGCCCGGCCCTTCAGCAGCCCGCTCCCAAAGATCTCAGGGGTGCTGTCAAAGGCGGCCACGTCCCCCAGACGGACCAGCTTTTCCGCCTCTTCCTTACTCTTGGCTCCAATGTCCAGGTAGAATTCGTCCAGCTTGGGGACGTTCTTCTCCTCGTCCCGGCTCACCAGATGGTAGGCCTTCAGACCCACCACGGCGGGCAGCAGCCTGGGCCCAACCAGCACCCGCTTGCCCAGCAGCACCCGGCGGTCAATGCGGCCCACCGTGTCGAATTTCAGGTAGCCCTCGTCGGTGATGGCGCGCACCATCAGGCCCACCTCGTCCATGTGGGCGGTGAGCAGCAGCTTGTTGCCGGTGGCCTTGGCGCCCTCCTTGAAGGCGATCACGTTGCCCATAGCGTCCACACGCAGCTCGGTGGCGTACTGACCGGCCACCTCCATCACGCAGTCCCGCACCTGGTCCTCCCAGCTGGACACGCCGGGCAGGGTACACAGTTTTCTCAGCAGTTCCTTCACAGCTGCCCCTCCTTTCCCAGATCCTCCACAAAGGCGGCCAGCAGAGCCGCGGTGTGCTCCAGATCGGTGAGAGACAGCACCTCAATGGGGCTGTGCATATATTTCAGAGGCAGAGACAGCACCGCCGTGGCAACGCCCTCCCGGCTGATCTGCATCTCCCAGCCGTTGGTGCCGGTGTGTCCGCTCATGACCTCCTGCTGGAAAGGAATTTCCCTTTCCTGTGCCTTATCCAGCAGCCTTTGAGTCATCCAGCGGGTCATGTTGGGGCCCACACCGATGGCGGGTCCCCCTCCCAGCACGAAGGTCTTGTCAGCGGGGCCATCGGGGGTGCGGCCGTGGGTCACGTCTACGGCGATGCAGCAGTCGGGCTGTACCGCCCAGGTACCCACGGTGGCGCCCACCCCGGAGACCTCCTCCCGGGTGGAGCCCATGACGTACACATCCATGTCCAGTTCCTTGTCCTTCAGCAGCTCCATGCAGCGCAGCAGAATGGCGAAGCAGGATCGGTCGTCCATGGCCTTGCCGCACATCTGGTCCTCCCCCAGAGGGAAGCAGGAGCCCCGGTACACCATGGGGGTGCCCACCAGCTGTTCCGCCTGCTCCTGGGTCAGACCGGCGTCTATCACCAGTTCAGCGATGGGCACGGATTTGCTCTCGTCATCCTGCTCGGGGCCGGGGCTGGCCACCATGCCTACCATGGGGGGCTGAGTCAGAATGGTCACCTCCCGGCCGGGCAGCATCCGGGGGTCCACCCCGCCGATGGTGCGGAACCGGAGGCAACCCTCCTCCGCCCCGGTGACGATGAGGCCGATCTCATCCAGATGGGCGTCCAGCAGAACCTTCCCGGCGTCCGGTTTGCCGCAGCGGCGCACACCGATCAGGTTGCCCATGCGGTCGATGCTGGTTTCGTCCACCAGGGGGGCCAGCAGGGCCTGGGCGGCCTGCGCCGCCGGGGTCTCAAAGCCGGAGGGCGCCGTGCAGCCGCACAGGGTCTCCAGCACAATTTTCATATCCAAATGTAACTCCTCCTTATGAGGCTATTTATGACAATCCATAAATGATCTTCTTAAAGGCGGCGCCACGCTCCATAAAGTTCTTGAACTTGTCAAAGGAGGCGCAGGCGGGAGACAGGATCACCACGTCACCCGGCTTGGCGGCCTTGTGGGCGGCCAGTACCGCCTCCTCAAAGCCGTCGATGACGGTGATGGGCAGGGCGGCGGGGAGATAATCCGGGCAGTTCTCCACGGCGGCCTTGATCTTCTCCGCGGTATCGCCTGTGAGGAACAATTCCTTTACATGGCCGATGATCTCAGGGCCAAGCACGTCGAAGGGGATGTGCTTGTCGTAGCCGCCGGCGATGAGGATCACCTTCTGGTGGAAGGAGCGCAGGCCGGCAATGGTACGGGAGGGGCTGGAGGCGATGGAGTCGTTGTAGTACTTCACACCGTTCAGGGTGCGCACCAGCTCAATGCGGTGCTCCACTCCGGCAAACTTCTGGGCGAAGTCCCGCACCACCGGATCGGGCACCAGGCCGTCCAGGGCGGTAATAGCCGCCATATAGTTCTCCACGTTGTGGGTGCCGGGCAGCAGGATGTCGGCTACCGGCAGCACCGGGCGCTCGTGCATCTCGTTGCGGACCCAGATCACCCCATCCCGCAGGAAGGCGCCCCGGGCGGGCTCAGACAGGCGGCTGAACATGGCCACCCGGCCCTGAGCCTCCCCGGCAAAGCCGTGGGTAATCTCGTTGTCGGCGTTGACCACCAGCAGATCCTGTTCGCTCTGATGGAGGAAGATGTTCTCCTTGGCCTCAATGTACTCCTCCATGGACTTGTGGACGTCCAGGTGGTTGGGGGCCAGGTTGGTGACCACGGCGATGTTGGGGCTCCGGTCCATGGTCATCAGCTGGAAGGAGGACAGCTCCAGCACGGCGATATCCCCCGGCTCCATGCCGTCCACGTCGGGCAGCAGGGGCTTGCCGATGTTGCCGCCCACATAGACGGTCTCCCCCGCCGCCTTGAGCAGCTCGGCGATGATGGTGGTGGTGGTGGTTTTTCCGTCGCTGCCGGTGACGGCGATGGTGCGGCAGGGGCAGACCTGGAAAAAGACCTCCATCTCAGAGGTGAGGATGGCCCCCTTCTGCTGGGCGGCCACCAGCTGGGGCAGGTCGGGCCGCATACCGGGTGTGCGGAAGATGACCTCAAAGTCCATGTCCTCCAGGTAGTCCTCCCCCAACTTCAGGGTGGCGCCCAGGCTCTCCAGCTCCTCGGCCAGACCGGCGAAGGCACTCATGGGCTTTTTGTCGCAGGCGGTGACCTTCACGCCCGCCCGCAGCAGCATTTTGATCAGGGGAGTGTTGGACACGCCGATGCCGATGACGGCCACCCGCTTGCCCTTCAGACCCGCCAGATATTCCTGTATGGTGGAACGCTTCATGACAGTTCCTCCCTTTTCATAGTTTAACCAATTTATTATATCCCACCTGAAGAGAAAATGCAAACGCTGAGCGCTTTTGATTTGACAATCCGGGCAAGATAGCGTAAAATAGTCGGGCAAGCAAGCTGGACAGCCGCGCCTGCGGGGCGAAAGGCCCGTGGGTGAGGAAAGTCCGGGCTCCATAGGGCAAGGATAACGGGTAACACCCGCCGGGGGCGACCCTAGGAAAAGTGCAACAGAAATAGACCGCTGGCCGGTTGCCTCCATGTGGAGGCGGATGCATCACGGCGGCCGCAGGCCGACGTGATACACCCATTTTCCGAAACTAGGAACAGGACCGCCTTCAGATGGAGGCGACCGGCCAGTAAGGGTGGAAAGGCGAGGTAAGAGCTCACCCGATGGCGTGTCAAGCGTCCATCGCTGTAAACTCTATCCGGAGCAACGCCGTGGAGGGACAACAGGCCGGCCCGGCCGTCCCGGGGAGGCGGCTTGAGCGTACCGGCAACGGTGCGTCGAGATAGATGGCTGTCTTAAAGGACAGAACCCGGCTTATAGGCTTACTTGCAGATATGATGGCCCGGAGCGTGCAGCTCCGGGCCATCTTTTTTTGCAAAATCCCTTGACTCTTCCCTTACGTCAGATGGTACACTGTCCTTACCCAAGGAGGGATGGCCCATGAAAATGAAGGAAGTATGCGCCCAGACCGGGCTGACAGAGCGTGCGGTGCGGTTCTACGTTCAGGAAAAACTGGTGGTTCCCCTGGCCCAGCGCCGGGGCGGACGGACCTGGCTGGACTTCTCCCCTAACCACGTGGACCGGCTGAAAGCCATCTCCACCCTGCGGAAGGCGGGCTTCACCCTGGAGGAGATCCGCGCCATGATCGAGGATTTTCAGAAGAACGCCTCCGGTGCGGCCTTTTCCCTCCGGCAGCGGCTCCAGACGGCCATAGACGCCTACGACAAGCTGCGCTTCACCGACACCGCCCAGGCCAGCGGCCTGGAGGATTACGCCGCCCTGCTGGAGCGGGAGGTCAAGGGCTGTCCCATCCCGGAGTCCGACCGGGTCCATGGAAATCCGGACGGCTGGGTTACCGGCGTGGAGGCGGTCTGTATGCTGGAGGCGGCCTATCTTATGCTGCGGCTCTACGTCTTTTTGCTGGAACACCTCTCCGACTACTCCGCCCTGCTGCAAGCCGCTGCCTGGAATCCGCTGGTCTTTGTCCTGCTCTTTGTTGTGATCCCCCTGCCCATCGCCCTGGTGCTGGGCAGCAAGGCGGGTAAGTGGTTCTACCGGCATTTGGAATATATTCCATGAGAAAAGGAGCCTGCCGCAAATGCGGCAGGCTCCTTTTTTATAAACTCAGCCCTGATCCCAGTTGTGCCAGACGTTCTGAACGTCGTCGTTGTCCTCCAGCAGGTCAATGAGCTTCTCCATGTTCTTGATGTCGTCCTCATTTTCCAGCTTGACGTAGTTCTGGGGCACCATCTCCACGGCGGCCTGAACGAAGGTGTAGCCCTTCTCTTCCATGGCGGCCAGCACGGCGCCGAAGGAATCGGGGTCGGTGTACACCTCAAAGACCTCGTCCTCCACCTGCATATCGTCGGCGCCGCAGTCCAGGGCGTCCATCATGACGGTGTCCTCGTCCAGGTCCTCTTTCTCGATAATGATGACGCCCTTGCGGTCGAAGGACCAGGACACGCAGCCGGTGGCGCCCAGGCCCTTGCCGTACTTGTCCAGCAGGTGACGGACCTCGGGGGCGGTGCGGTTGCGGTTGTCGGTGAGGGCGTCCACGATGACGGCCACGCCGGAGGGGCCGTAGCCCTCATACACCACGTTCTCGTAGCTGTCGGTGTTGCCGGAGCCCAGAGCCTTATCGATGGTGCGCTTGATGTTGTCGTTGGGCATATTGGCCGCCTTGGCCTTGGCGATGACGGTGGCCAGGCGGGAGTTGTTGTTGGGGTCGCCGCTGCCGCCGGTCTTGACGGCCACGATCATCTCGCGGGCGATCTTGGTGAAGATCTGGGAGCGCTTGGCGTCGGCCGCGCCCTTGGTCTTCTGAATATTATGCCACTTGGAATGTCCTGACATTGGTACTCGTTCCCTTCTCGTCGAAAATCAGCGCAACTAGTTTATCACTTTTTCTGTGGCTTGACAAGCCCTCACAGGTAGGAAAACACCTCTTTATGGGTCTGGGTGGTGAGCACCTTCACCTTGGGGAAGCCGTCGGTCAGCCACTTGGCCAGCACAGGCACCACCACCTGCTCGGTGGGATAGTGACCGGCGTCGATGAGGTTGACCCCCAGAGCCTTGGCGTCCAGGAAGCCGTTGTACTTCACATCGGCGGTGACAAAGGTGTCGCAGCCCAGGGCCAGAGCGTCCTTGAGCATATCGGCGCAGGCGCCGCCTCCCACGGCCACCCGGCGCACCGGGCGGCGGGCATCCACAAAGCGCACCCCGTTTGCCCCCAGCGTCTCCTTCACGAAGGCGGCGAAGGCGGGGGCGTACATGGGCACTCCGGCGGTGTTGCCCACCCGGCCGATGCCGTAGGGGCGGCCGGAGGAATCCACCCCGTCCTGCTTGAGCTGCTCAATGTTGGTAAGACCCAGCTTGCGGGCCAGAGCGTCGTTGACGCCCCCACACACCGCGTCCAGGTTGGTGTGGGCGCACACGGCGGCGATGTTGTGCTCCACCAGAGAGAGCAGGATACGCCCGTCAGGGGTGGCGTCGGTCACCGACTTAGCGGGGAAAAAGATCACCGGATGGTGGGACACAATGAGCTGACACCCCAGCTGGGCGGCCTCAGCCACCACCTCTTCGGTGATGTCCAGGCTCACCAGCACCTTGTCCACGGTCCGGTCCCCCCGGCCCACCAGAAAGCCCGCGTTGTCAAAGTCCATCTGGAGGGAAAAGGGGGCCAGCCCATCCAGATACTGATAGATCTCTCTTACGGTTGCCATGACAGCCACTCCTCTCGCAGTTCCAGCAGGCCCCGGTGGGCCCGCTCCATTTCGTCCAGACGCCCGGCGTCGGCGCTCCGGGTGGAGCGGCGCAGCCCCTCCACCGCCCGGCCGGTCTGGTCAATGAGCCGGTTTAAGTATTCGCTCCGCAGAGGGTCGGCCTCCCCCCTGCTCTGCCGGCCTGCCCACAGCTCACCGGCGGTGAGCTCCGGCATGGGTCCGGCCTTTACCTGGAAGGTCGTATAAATGGTATCCCCTTCCCGGGTCAGGATTTCCCGGGCAATGGTGTAGCCGTGCTCCTGGAGCCACAGCCGCAGCTGTGGCTGGGCGCTCATGGGCTGGAGGAGCAGCAGACAGTCCTCCCGCCACGTCCAGGGCGCGGCGGACAGGATGGCGGCGATGGTCTCGCCCCCCATGCCGGCGATGGCGATGGTGTCGGCCTCGCCGGGGCGCACCCCCGCCAGGCCGTCGCACAGCCGGAAGTCCATCTGCTCGGTCAGGCCGTATTTCTCCGCCGTGGCCCGGGCACGGTCCAGAGGCCCCTGCCGCAGGTCGCAGGCCAGAGCCTTTGTGATGATCCCCCGCTGAAGGAGCCACACCGGCAGATAGGCGTGGTCGGTGCCGATGTCGGCAAATTTGGCCCCCTGGGGCACCAGCTGGGCCACCGAGCGCAGCCGGGGAGTCAGTTCCATGGGACGCATCCCTTCACCTCCTACGAAAAAAGGAGCGGTTTGACCGCTCCTTTTTTCAGTTTATCAAAAGAGCCTCGCAGAGTTCGCGCCCGCAGGCGCGAAAAAAGTCCAAATCTGTTTTCGGCCGCGACAAGTGCGTGGACGAAAACACTGCTCAGCCCGCAAGTGTGGACTCTGTCCGCGCGCGGCGGGCTGCAGCCTTCTCGAAAAAGCGGCTTTGCCGGTTTTTCGAAGCTTTCAAAAAAGGAGCGGTCTGACCGCTCCTTTTTTACGGTTGTTACTGAGCAGCGCCCACGCTGGCGTTGATCTTGGCCAGCAGCTCGTCCACGTCCACGCCGTGGACCATGCAGGCCTCCTCCACGGTCTCGCCGCGGGAAGAGGGGCAGCCCAGGCAGTGCATACCGATGGACAGGAAGATGGGAGCGGTCTCGGGAGCGATGTCCAGGATATCGCCGATGATGGTATCTTTGGTAATCTGAGCCATAAAGGGAATACCTCCAAATTTCTAGGATATTGGTAGTATATCCGATTTTCTCCCTTTTTGCAAGAGAGACTTGCTTTTTATCCAAAAATTCTGAGAGATGGTTCGATACTCACCAGGCCTTCCCCTCATCCGTCATTTGCTCCGCAAATGCCACCTTCCCCCAGGGGAAGGCTTCCTTTATAAAAAGGCCAGGGCCTCCCGGATGTTGCGGACCTTGATGAGCTGGAGCCCGTCGGGCACCTCCAGCTTGGCCCCGGTGCGCTGGGGCACCAGGCATTTGGTGAAGCCCAGCCGGTGGACCTCGCTGAGCCGCTGACCCAGGGCGTTTACCGACCGCAGCTCGCCGGTGAGGCCCACCTCCCCGATGGCGGCCAGGTCGCCGGGCACCGGCCGGTCCCGGAAGGAGGAGGCCAGAGCCACCACCATAGCCAGGTCCGCGGCGGGCTCGTCCAGGTTGAGGCCGCCGATGACGTTGATGTAGGCGTCGCAGGAGCTGACCATCAGCCCGCCCCGCTTCTCCAGCACCGCCAGCAGCAGGTTGGCCCGGTTGAAGTCGAAGCCGTTGCAGGTGCGCCGGGGCACGTTGAAGCTGGTGGGGGCCAGCAGGGCCTGGACCTCCGCCAGCACCGGCCGCACCCCCTCCATGACGCAGGTGACGCAGGTGCCGGGGGTGTCCTGGGGCCGCCCGGCCAGCAGCATCTCCGAGGGGTTGGGTACCTCGGTGAGACCGGCGTCCCCCATTTCGAAGACCCCGATCTCGTTGGTGGCACCGAAGCGGTTCTTGGCCGCCCGCAGGATGCGGTAGGAGTTCTGCTGCTCCCCCTCGAAGTAGAGCACGCAGTCCACCATGTGCTCCAGCACCTTGGGTCCGGCAATGGAGCCCTCCTTATTGACGTGGCCGATGACAAACACCGTCACCCCCCGGCCCTTGGCCAGGTTCATCAGGGCCATGGTGCAGTCCTTCACCTGGCCGATGCTGCCGGGGGCGGCGGACAGCTCTCCGTTGTACATGGTCTGGATGGAGTCCACGATGAGCACGTCGGGCTGGAGGGCGGTCACCGCCTCCACCACGTCGTCCAGGTTGGTTTCCGCCAGCAGATAGAGCTCCTGCCCCCGCACCCCCAGCCGCTCGGCACGCAGCTTGATCTGCCGCTCGGACTCCTCGCCGGAGACATAGAGCACCTTGGCAAACTTACATAGGTTCTGGCAGATCTGGAGCATGAGGGTGGATTTGCCGATGCCCGGGGCGCCGCCCACCAGCACCAGGGAGCCCTGGACGGCGCCGCCGCCCAGCACCCGGTCCAGCTCGTTCATGCCGGTCTGGAACCGCAGCTCCCGGGTGGTCTCCACCTCGTCCATGAGCCGGGGTTTGATGCTGCCCCGCCGCTCCCCCACCGTGGCCACGGCCGCGGAGCTCTTCCGCTTGGTCTCGGCGGGCTGCTCCACAATGGTGTTCCACGCCTTGCAGGCGGGGCACTGGCCCGCCCACTTGGGCAGCTCATTGCCGCATTCGGTACAGTAAAACATGGTCTTTGCTTTCATGGGTGGATGATCCTCCCTTTATTCTTTGGTGTAGCCGCCCTGTATGGCGGCGTTACGATGTAAAATTGCCCTCATATTGCAGCCACGCCCCGGTGAGAGCGGCGGCCAGCTGGAGCTGATAACCCTCCGAGCGCAGCTTGCCCTCCTCCTCCGGGTTGGACAGAAAGCCGCACTCCACCAGAATGGCAGGGCGTGTAATGTGGTTCATGAGGTAGACCGTGTCCGGGATGGGCTTGGCCTGGCGTTCATTGGTTTGGTCCACCGTCTGCCGCAGCACCTCCTGGGTGTGGACGGCAAACTCCTGACTCCCCTGGGTGGGGGCGTAAAACACCTGTGCCCCGTGGTACTTGGCGTTGGTGAACATATTCTGATGGATGCTCAGCAGCACCCCGTTTTCCGTCCCCTCCACCATTGCCACCCGGTTTTTCAGGTCAGAGACCTTCTTCTCTCTTAATGTATCCGCCGACGGGTCGTGGAGGGACACGTCCTCCTGCCGCAGCACCACCGGCGATTGGCCGCACAGCCCCAGCAGCAGATCCAGCTTCTGGACGATGGCCAGATTGATCTGGCTCTCCGGTACGCCGGTGAGAGATACCGCGCCCCCGTCCTCCCCGCCGTGGCCTGCGTCCAGCACCAGAACGGGTCGTCCGCTGTCCATAGGCCCCACGGTCTGGATGGCCCCGCTCGGCCAGAACACCAGATAACCGGCGGTGGCCAGAGCCAGCACCCACAGCAGGGCCCACTGTCCGATCCGCTTCATACCGCTCCCCCCCTTTTCAAGGAAGAATATGCGGCGGCGGGGCGGGATAGAAGAAACCGTCCCTGCTATTCCACCATGACAACAAGCGGCAGAACCGCTTGTCCGCCGGAACCTCGGCGGAAGCCGGCTTTGCCGGCTTGGTCATGGTGTAACAAGCGCAAGCTGCCCTTTGCGTTCAAAGGGCAGGCGCATGGAATGCGCAGCCGCATATCTGCGGCACCTGTGCTTATTCTACCATGAAGCGCCCCGCTTGTCCAAATTTCTGTTGCCTTTTTGCTGCCCAGGGGCTAAGATGGAAGCAACAACCATGGAGGTGAGCCCAATGGTCATTGATAAAATGAAAAACGCGCCCCTGTATTACGGTCTGGGCCAGCGGTTCCAGCAGGCCCTGGAGTGGCTGGCCAAGGTGGACCCGGATACCCTGACCCCCGGCCAGAGAGTTGACATTGACGGCGACAACGTGTACGCCACCCGGTTTGACGTGGACACCAAGCTCCCCGCCGACTGCAAGCTGGAGTGCCACCGGGATTACGCCGATATTCAGTATGTGGTATCCGGCACCGAGGGCATGGGCTACTCCCTGCCCGACGCCCCCCTGAAGCAGCTCAGCGAGTACACCCCCGATATCCAGTTCTTCACCACCGACTGGGACACCCTCACCGTCCGGCCCGGCACCTTCTACATCGTCTGGCCCCAGGATCTCCACGCCCCCCGTGTGGCGCTGGAGTCCCCCGTGCCTGTGAAGGTCATTGTGGCCAAGGTAAAGCTCTCCTGACCGGCAAAAAAGACCGCCCTCATCACCTGGGCGGCCTTTTTTTATGCCTCAGCTGATAAACGCCCTGGATGGGTTGTGAAATTTTATGCAATATTCAATGAAATAATATTTGATTTATGCAGCGGGTGGTGCTATACTCAGAGACGCGTCCAAGAGACGACGGCAAATCTGTAAAAGGGATGAAGCAAATGAAACAGAAACGGTTGAAACAGCTTGGAGCGGCACTGCTGGCCGGTTCCCTGGTGGTAAGCAGCGGCGTCAGCGCCAGTGCCTGCTGTGGTCTGTATGTAGGCAGCCAGCAGTCAGAAAACGGCTCTACCTATGTGGGCCGCTCGGAAGACATCGGCAAGCTGTACGACAAAGTGTTTGAGGTGCGCCCGGCGGCCGATCACGCCGAGGGCGAGATGTATGAAGATACATACGGCTTCTCTATGCCCTATCCCTCCCATACCTATCGCTATACCGTGCTGCGGGACTCCATCGAGCAGGGCGAGTCTGTGGTGGATGAGGACGGAAACCTGGTGCGCGAGGCCTACGGCGAGGTGGGCATGAACGAAAAGGGCGTCTCCGTCAGCGCCACCGTGTCCACTTCCTATAACGCCAATGCCAAAGCCGCCGATCCCCTGGTGGATACCGGCATCTGCGAGATCTCCCTCACCTCCGTGATCCTGATGTCGGCCGACTCCGCCCGGGACGGCGTGGAGAAGCTGGCCGCCATCATCGATACCTACGGCTCCGGCGAGTGCAACTCCTTCACCATCAGCGATGCCAACGAGGTGTGGGACTTTGAGACCCTGTCCGGCCACCAGTATGTGGCCATGAAGATGCCCGACGACAAGGTGTCCGTCAACCCCAACATGGTGGTGATGAACGAGATCGACGTCTCCGACACCGAGAACGTGGTGGCCTCCGCCGACCTGATCTCCCTGCCTCTGGAGAACGGCTTCCTGGTGTCCTCTCAGCAGGGCAAGGTGGCCGATGACCAGATCACCAAGATCGACATCCAGAAGACCTACGGCTCCGAGGACTTCGGCAACGGCCAGTACTTCCGTTACTGGCAGGGCGTCAACTACCTGAACGAAGAGCTGTCCCAGTCCGTTTCCGTGGAGCGGGACGGTGAGGCTGCCCCCGAGGGCCCCTTCAATATGCTCTTTGAGGCCGATCATCAGCTGACCACCTACGAGGTGCTGCGGCTGCTGGCCTGCCGCGGCGAGGGTACTGAGTATGCCGCCGACAATAACCCGGAGAAGAATCCCAACGGCACCGCCATCGGCAACGAGCGCCAGGCCGAGTGCCATGTGTTCGAGATCCGCAGCGATATGCCCGAGGCTCTGGCCACCATCCAGTGGCAGACCATGTCCCGGGCTGAGTTCTCCGTCTACCTGCCCTACTACAGCAACCTGCTGACCGACACCTCCGACATCTTCCAGACCGAGTACAGCCCCAGCATCAAGGACATCGAGGAAGTGCTGGATGATGAGGACTTCCCTGCTGAGACTTCCGCCTACTGGGTATTTACCGCCATCAACGACCTGTGCGACAATGACCGGGAGCGCTATGGCGCCAACGTGAAGCTCTACTGGGAGAACTACCAGAAGGCCCTCATCGAGCAGCAGGAGGCGGTGGATGAGGATATGGAGCGCATCTACGCCTACAGCCCTGAGCTGGCCGAGGAAAAGGCCACCGCTCTGGCCAAGGCTGTCTCTGAGGAGGCCTTTGAGAACGCCAAGATCATCCTCACCGAGCTGCGTGCCTTCATCGCCGCCGACCAGGCCGGTGAGCTGACCGAGGAGGACGTGTTCACCCCCTCTGTTCTGACCGAGAACAAGATGCCCACCTACTCCATTGACATGGATGGCGTGGACGGTACCGGCATTCCTGTCAGCACCCCCAGATATAGACTGACCTTTGAGACCAACGGCGGCACCGCTGTGAATCAGGTGTCCATGAAATCCGGCAGCGTCATCGATCTGTCCAAGTACGAGACCACCCGGGAGGGTTACATTTTCGACGGCTGGTATGCCGACAGCGACCTGACTGAAAAAGTGACCTCCGTTACCCTGAAGCACAACCAGACGGTCTACGCCAAGTGGATCGAAGAGAACGTTCCCGACGAAATTGTTTTTGACGATGTGGACTCCTCCGCCTGGTACGCCGACGCGGTGTCCTATGTGGCAGAAAACGGCATCATGAACGGCGCCGGCAACGGCACCTTCGCTCCCGACACCGTGATGTCCCGGGCCATGCTGGTACAGGTACTGTACAACCTGGAGGGCAAGCCTGAGGCTGCCGACTGCGCCTTCACCGACGTTGCGGCGGATGCCTGGTATGCCGATGCTGTGGCCTGGGCTGCCGACGCCGGTATCGTCACCGGTGTGTCCGACACCACCTTTGCCCCCGATCAGATGATGACCCGGGAGCAGATCGCCACCATCCTCTATCGCTATGCCGCCTACAAGAACTATGATGTGACGGCGTCCAACGATCTGAGCAGCTACACCGACGCCGGCCAGATCGGCTCCTATGCCGTTGAGGCCATGCAGTGGGCCAACGGCGCGGGCCTGATCACCGGCAGCACCGCTACCACCCTCAATCCCCTGGGCAGCGCCACCCGGGCGGAAGTGGCTACCATTCTCATGCGCTTCCTGGAGAGCGTGGGCTAATCACCCTTCCTATGACAAGAGGCCGACCCTGATGGGTCGGCCTCTTGTGTTATTTCTTGGCGGTATCGAAGGCGGGGTTGGTGAAGTAGACGTTCTTCTGGTCCATCTTCTCCTTGGCCAGGCGCACCGCCTCGCCGAAGCGCTGGAAGTGGACGATCTCCCGCTCCCGCAGGAAGCGGATCACGTCGCTGACGTCGGGATCGTCGCTGAGGCGCAGGATGTTGTCATAGGTGACCCGCGCTTTTTGTTCAGCGGCCATGTCCTCGGTGAGGTCGCAGATCACATCCCCCTTGACGCCGATGCTGGCGGCGTTCCAGGGAGCGCCGGAGGCGGCGGTGGGATAGATGCCGGTGGTATGGTCCACAAAATAGGGAGCGAAGCCGCCCTCTCTCAGCTGCTCCTGGGTCAGTCCCCGGGTAAGCTGATGGACGATGGCACCGATCATTTCCAGGTGGCCCAGTTCTTCGGTACCGATGTCGGTGAGCAGGCCCTTCAGTTCGGGATAGGGCATGGCGTACCGCTGGGACAGATAGCGCAGAGAGGCACCCAGCTCGCCGTCAGGTCCGCCGTACTGGCTGATGACCCAGGCGGCCAGCTTGGGGTTGGGGGTCTTGATGCGCACGGGGTATTGCAGCTTCTTCTCGTACTGGAACATTACTTGGCCCCTCCTTCCGCGGTGTAGTTCCAGGGCCAGTCGCCCTCCAGCCAGGCGGCCCAACTGTCGGCGCTGGCGGCGGCATTCTGGGTCAGGGGGCCGTGGGCGGCCTCATACTTTTTGCGGGCCTCGGCCTCCAGGGCGGCGTACTTCCGGAAGAGCTGGAAGGCCTCGGCGTCGTCCTGGTGGGTGTCCAGGTAGAGACCCAGCTCCTGGAGCATGAACTCCAGGGCCTGGAGCTCCGCCAGCTGGGTGCCCAGCACCTTCACCGCCTCCGCCTTGATGCGGAAGGGCAGGTTCAGGCCGGGAAACAGGGTGCCGTTGGCCAGGGCCTCCTGCTGGGAGTAGCGCTTGGGGTTATTGGGCTGAAACGGCACATAGGGGACGGCCAGGGGGGCGCACTCAGGGAGCGTGCCGCAGCTGTCGTCACAGATGCCGGGATTGTTCTGAGGGTTGTTCTCAGGATACAAGGGGTGTCCCTCCTCCTATGGATTGGGACGGGACGGGAGCCCCGTCCAGAACATCCTATGCGGAGGTTGGAAAAAAGGCACCATTCAGTCAATAGAAAAAGGCCGTCCCGAACGGGACGGCCTTTGGGGTATGCAGATTAGTGCTGCTCGCCGCGCATACGGGCGAAGCAATCGCTGCAGTAAACAGGACGGTCGGACTTGGGCTCGAAGGGCACCTTGGCCTCGCCGCCGCAGGAAGCGCAGGTAGCGGTGAAGTACTCGCGGGGGCCGCGGGAGGCAGCCTTGCGGGCGTCACGGCAGGCCTTGCAGCGCTGGGGCTCGTTCTGGAAGCCGCGCTCGGCGTAGAACTCCTGCTCACCGGCGGTGAACACGAACTCCTGGCCACATTCCTTACATACCAGAGTCTTGTCTTCGTACATGATGTTACCCTCTCTTTGCTTCTTTGCCCAGGTCCGGATGATCCATGTGCTGGGTCAGTGTAATATTGCGATCAGCCTTTGCTGATGTCGCCGGAAGAAGTTTGCTGCGCCAGCTTGCGCCGGATACGCTGCACCGCGTTGTCCACCGATTTGGGGGACTTGTTTACCTCGGCTGCAATCTCGGAGTAGGACAGACCGTTCAGATACAACCGAAGTACGCTTGCCTCGAAGCCGGACAGCTGACCGATCAGCGCCTCCAGACGTTCCCGGAAGGATTCCCGGCTGAGGAAGATCTCCTCCGGGTCTGTTCCCTGTCCGTCAGGTGCGCTGAACGCCAATGGATCGCCGTTCCCACTAAAAAGAGGGGTTCCGAACGAGACGGAGTTGTTCAGCGGTATGTGCTTATCTCTTGCTGCTGCTTTGATAACGGAGAACAAACGGTTTTTGATGCACACCTCCGCATAGGTGCGGAAGGAGGCGGCCTTTTCCGGGTCATATTCCCGGATAGCGGCCAGCAGCCCCACCATTCCCTCCTGGATCAGGTCCTCGCTGTCTCCGCCGGCCAGAAAATAGGGCCGGGCGCAGATGCGGACCAGTCGGTTATAGCGCACCACCAGGTCCTCTTCGGCCTGACGGTCGCCGGAAGCGGCCAGGGCACACAGGGCCTCATCACTGGGCTCCTGCGGTTGGAAATGGTCCTCTTTCATGCCGTTTCTCCTTGCACATTATAAGCGTTGATACCTGAATTTGTCAAGTGTTTGCTAGAAATATTTCAGTTTCAGCCCCGATTTTTTATGACATTTGCCAAGAGCTCTGCAACTTTCTCTGCATCCTCCTGGCTCTGGGCCTCCACCATCACCCGTACCAGGGCCTCGGTGCCCGAAGGACGGACCAGGACCCGGCCGGTACCCGCCAGCAGCTTCTCCTGCTGGTCCACGGCGTCCATAATGGAGGGGTCGTTCATGATGGCCTGCTTGGCGGCGTTATCGGCCACCGGCACATTGATGAGAGTCTGGGGATAGCGCTTGCAGCCCTCCACCAGCTGGGAGGCCTTCTTGCCGGAGCGGCGCAGCAGAGCCAGGAACTGCAGGGCGGTAAGCTGGCCGTCGCCGGTGGTGGCGTATTTGCGGAAGATGGTGTGGCCGGACTGCTCGCCGCCCAGGACCCAGCCTTCCTCCTCCATCTTCTCCAGCACGTTCCGGTCGCCCACAGCGGTGCAGAACAGCTCCATGTTGTGCTCCCGGCAGAAGACGTGCAGGCCCAGGTTGCTCATGACGGTACCCACGATGGCGTTGCCGGGCAGCTTGCCCTGCTCCAGCAGCTCCAGGCCGCAGGCAGCGATGACCTGATCGCCGTCGATCTCCTCGCCGGTCTCGTCTACCATAAGGCAGCGGTCGGCGTCGCCGTCAAAGGCGATGCCCAGGTCGTACTTGCCGGCGGTGACCATGGCCTTCAGGCCGTCCAGATGGGTGGAACCACAGCCGTTGTTGATGTTCACGCCATCGGGGTCGGCGTTGATGATGTCGGTGTGCAGGTCAGGGAAGGAATCGAAGAGCCGGCCGGCGGTGGCGGAGGAAGCGCCGTTGGCGCAGTCCACCAGGATCTTCAGGCCGGACAGGTCGGAATCGATGGTGGACACCAGGTGGTCGATATAGTCCTGGCGCTCCTTCTGGTCGGCGTAGGTCACCCGGCCGATGTCGCCGCCGGTCTTGCGGGGCACGGGGACCTTGTTGAGGATAATGTCCTCGATCCTGCCCTCCAGCTCGTCGGGCAGCTTGAAGCCCTGGCTGTTGAAGATCTTGATGCCGTTGTGCTCAAAGGGGTTGTGGGAGGCGGAGATGACGATACCGGCGTCACAGCCGCTGTCCACCGTCACCCAGGCCACGCCGGGAGTGGGGATCACGCCCAGGTGGAGCACGTCGGCGCCGGCGGAGCACAGACCGGCCACCAGCGCGCCCTCCAGCAGATCGGAGGAGATGCGGGTGTCCTTGCCGATGGCGAACCGGGGACGCCCCTCCCCTTTCGCCTGGGCCAGCACATAGGCTGCCGCCACGCCCACATCATAGGCCAGTTCTGCGTCCAGACCGGCGTTGACCACGCCGCGAATCCCATCGGTTCCAAACAGTTTACCCATGCTAGATTACCTCTTTCTACCGAAATCATCCAAACGATATTGGAAAGTTCCTATTTGCCTTGTAGGGGCCGATACCCTCATCGGCCCGCGCCCGCACACCGGGCAGTCGTGGGTTGTCTACAAACTTATATCATCACTTTTTATATCATAGACACTAAAAGCTCAGCTGCTCCATTCCCACCCCGCCGGGGACGGCCAGGCCCAGGTGCTCATAGGCCCGCCGGGTGACGCACCGGCCTCTGGGCGTGCGGGTGAGGAAGCCCATCTGCATCAGATAAGGCTCGTATACGTCCTCCAGGGTGACAGCTTCCTCGTTGATGGTGGCCGCCAGGGTCTCCAGACCCACTGGGCCGCCGCCGTAGTGCTCAATAATGGAGCGGAGCATCCGCCTGTCGATGGCGTCCAGCCCCAGGTGATCCACCTCCAGGGCGGACAGGGCCACATCGGCCACCTCCCGGGTGATGACGCCCCCGGCCTTCACCTGGGCGAAGTCACGCACCCGGCGCAGCATCCGGTTGGCGATCCGGGGGGTACCCCGGCTCCGCTTGGCGATCTCCATAGCGCCGTCAGGCTCGATGGGCACATCCAGGATGCCCGCAGACCGGGTGACAATGAGGGCCAGCTCCTCCGGGGTGTACAGCTCCAGCCGCAGGGTCACACCAAACCGGTCCCGCAGAGGGGCGGACAGCTGGCCCGCCCGGGTGGTGGCTCCGATGAGGGTGAATTTGGGCAGGTCCAACCGGATAGAGTTGGCAGACGGTCCCTTGCCGATGATGATATCGATGGCAAAGTCCTCCATGGCAGGATACAGGATCTCCTCCACCGACCGGTTGAGCCGGTGGATCTCATCCACGAACAGGATGTCGTTTTCCGCCAGATTGGTGAGCAGGGCCGCCAGATCGCCGGGCTTTTCGATGGCCGGGCCGGAGGTGATGCGGATGTTGACCCCCATCTCGTTGGCAATGATGTTGGAGAGGGTGGTCTTGCCCAGGCCGGGCGGGCCGTGGAGCAGCACGTGGTCCAATGGCTCGTTCCGCATTTTGGCAGCCTGGATAAAGACCTCCAGGTTGCCCTTGGCCTTGGCCTGGCCGATGTATTCGTTTAAGGTTTTGGGCCGCAGGGAGCCCTCGTTCTCGTCATCCCGGGTGAGGGATGTGGTCAACAGAGGCTCCTCGGTCTCAAAGCCGTCTTCAGAAAATGCAATGCTCAAAGTCTCACTTCCTTATCCACGCCACCCGTCCAGCAGCTCCTCCACTTTGTCCAGGAAGGCGCCCTCCCCCAGGGTGTTGATCTTGAACAGCATGGCCTGACTGCCGCCGGAGGTAATGGCGGACAGGAACAGATGGGGGCCGTTGCCCACCAGAGTCAGGTTGAGGCTCACCCGGTTGCCTCCCATGAAGCTGTACCGCTCATACACCCGGACGGCCACCCGGAAGGAGCCGTTGTGGTAGTCGCTGCTGTCCTCCCAGCTGGCGGAGGAGCTGCCGTTCAAAATCCCGTCGTGCAGATAGTCCAGCAGTCCGTCAAAGCTGCCGGTGAGGTTTCGTTCCAGTTTGGCCATGGTGGTTCCTCCTTCCGGGGGATTACCCCTTCATCATTTTCTTGAGGGCCTGCTTGATGATGTCCTCCAGGCTGAGGGTGTCCACGTCGATGCCCTTGAGAGCCATGCCGATCTCGGTCTGGGAGTAGCCCAGCACCGCCAGAGCGGCAGCCGCCTCGGAGGACTTGTTCTCCGGGATCACCGTGACCCCGGTGCCGCCGTAGCTCTCACCAACCGGGCTGATCTGACCCTTGGCCAGCTTATCCTTCAGCTCCAGGATGATGCGCTGGGCGATCTTCTTGCCGATGCCCTGGGCCACGGTGAGGGCCTTCTCGTCCCCGGTAATGATGCTCATGGCCAGGGACTCGGGGGTGGCGGAGGACAGGATGGACAGGGCCGCCTTGGGTCCCACGCCGGATACCGAGATCAGCAGCTGAAAGCAGTTGAGCTCATTCTCGGTGGCAAAGCCGTACAGCTCCATGGCGTCCTCCCGCACGTTCAGGTGGGTGAACAGCTTGGCGCTCTCCCCTTTTTTCAGCCGGGCCAGGGTATTGTTGGTGGTGCGGCAGGCGTAGCCCACCCCGCCGCAGTCAATGACCGCCAGATAGGGGGCGGTATGGGCTACGGTTCCTTTCACATAGTAAAACATAATCGTAAACTCCTAACGGCGTGTCTCATACCGGCCGCTGCCCGGCCGGTTGGCGTCGGGGCTCTGGAGCCGGGAGGTGTACGAGCGGGCGTGGCACAGAGCGATAGCCACCGCATCGGCGGCGTCGTCCGGCTTGGGGACAGCTTTCAGGTTCAAAAGCCGCTTTGTCATGTCCATAACCTGCCGTTTTTCCGCCTTGCCGTAGCCCACCACCGCCTGCTTCACCTGGCTGGGGGTATATTCGTAAATGGGCACCTGGTGCCGCTCCGCCGCCAGCAGCAGCACCCCCCGGGCCTGGGCCACGCCGATACCGGTGGTGATGTTGTTGTTGAAGAAAAGCTCCTCGATAGCCATGGCCTCCGGCTTGAATTGCTCCAGCAGCAGGTCCATATCATTGGAGATCTGGAGGAGCCGGGCGGGCAGGGCCTCACCCGCCGGGGTGGTAATAGCCCCGCACTGGACCAGCCGGTCCCTCCCCCCCGCCGCCTCCACCAGGCCGAAGCCCACGATGGCGAAGCCGGGGTCGATGCCTAAAATCAGCATAGCGTCGGTTTCCTCCCTGTTTTCCATACAGAGAATATTGTATCACGGCCTTGAAACGGGCGCAAGGAGGAATTAGGCCCGCCCCGGGGCGCAAAAGGGCCTGCTGCAAAATAGCTGTTTTGCACAAACCTGTCATTGCGAGCCAGTGCGCACACTGGCGTGGCAATCCGTTTCCCCGGCAAAAGGGACGGATTCCCACGAAAAACGGCCGCCCGGTGGGCGGCCGTTTTTCTCGGAATGACGGGTCTTTGTACGAGCTGCACATTTTGCAACAGGCCCTGGCTGTTTACGCTCTGGGATGGGCTTTGTTGTACACGTCCTTCAGCTTCTGGCTTACCACCTGGGTGTAGATCTGGGTGGAGGAGATATCGGCGTGGCCCAGCATCTCCTGGATGGAGTGGAGGTCGGCGCCGTTTTCCAGCAGATGGGCGGCAAAGGAGTGGCGGAGGGTATGGGGGGTGATGTCCTTCTGAATGCCCGCCTTCTCCTGATAGTGCTTGATGATCTTCCAGAACCCCTGGCGGCTCATCCGCTCCCCGCTCATGTTGACGAAGAGGGCCTTCTCGTCGGGGTGCTCCACCATCTGGGGCCGGACCCGGTCCAGATAGTTCTGCAGGGCCCGCACCGCCGCCTGGTACAGGGGGATGATCCGCTCTTTCCCCCGGTTGGCGCACCGGATAAACCCGGCGGACAGGTTGATGTTGTCCAGATTCAGGCCGATGAGCTCGCTGACCCGGATGCCGGTGGCGTAGAGCAGCTCCAGCATGGCCTTGTCCCGGCAGCCCTTGGCGTCGGATGGGTCCGGCTGCTCCAGAAAGAGCTCTACTTCCCGGGAGGTAAGGATGTGGGGCAGCTTGCGCTCTACCTTGGTCTGGGACAGACCCCGGGCGGGGTTTTCGCCGATCTGGCCGATCTCCATCATCCAGGAATAGAAGGACTTGAGGGAGGCCTGGCTCCGGGTCACGGTGGCAGCAGACTTGCCCCGTGCAGTCATGCTGCGGGTATAGGCCTCCACATCGGCGTGGACTGCCTGAGTGGGAGAGATTCCCTCCTCCCCCAGCCAGTCCAGGTATTGGCGCACATCACGCAGATAGGAACTCAGCGTATTGGGGGACGCCTTTTTTTCTTCGGTCAGAAATCGTTCGTATCCACTGAGATATTCCATCCATCCAACACCTTCCCGTTTCTCTCTATCGGTTCAAAAGAGCGCCTGCCGCGCCGGAAAGCAGAGCGGGCACCACAGTCCGCTCCAGCAGAATACACACACAAACAGCGCCGAGACACAGCGCACATCGGACCAGACAGTCCCGGCCCCACAGAACCCTGCCCTTTCCCTCTCCCCGGACCCGGGCGGCCAGGGCGCGGGCGGACAGGATACTCTGTACCCCCAGCACGAAGAGAGCAGGCAGAGACAGCACCCCGCCGACGCCAAACACCAGGCTGGCCAGCAGCCAGCCGGCGCCGCCGAAGGCCCGCACAAAGGAGGCGATGGAAAAGGCCAGCAAAAATCCCCGCAGGGCGAAGAGCACCGGCAGGCCCAGCACACCCAGCGCAGTGAATCCCAGCAGCAGGGCAAAGAGGGGCCAGCGCAGCGTGTCCCAAATCTGAGCCCACAGCGCGGGAACATCTACGGCACCCTCCTGTGCGGCCAGCAGAAAGGCCTCCAGATACTGATTCAGGCTGGCTTCACCAGCGCCGCCCACCTGGGCGGCCAACAGACAGCCTGTCAGCCCACCGGCCAAAAAACAGGCCGACAGGATGATCAGTGCCGGGACGATCCCGTCCCTGGGCACATTCCAAGCGGCCACAATGGTCCTGCGCAAAGGCTTCACCTCCTAACAGAAGCCTATGCGCCAGACTGGTAAATCAGACCTGCCTGTTTATTTCTTGGTATAATCATAGCTTAACACGGAGCATCGTGCAAGGTGCGGCAAGAAAAAAAGTCATTTTTGTCGATTATGCCGAATACTTATGTAAATCATATTATGTCTACCAGCGTACCAACCAGTACGGCGAAGCCCGACAGCGGTCCCCTCTCCCCCTGATTTTTCTAGGAAAATGAGCCTTTTTTACGACAAGGAAAATTCCTTGTCACCCCGTTTTGCCAGCCCCTCCCCTGTCCGGAACAATCGATCGGCCAGGGGTTGCTCTCGATTGGCACTCATCCCGGTAAAACAGAGAAAAGCCCTGCCGCTCAAGGGTTTCCGCCTTGAACAGCAGGGCTTTCTGCGCTGATTACACCGATTACAGATAGTATAATTACGTTTTGTATACCCCTTAATCGGCCATACCGGCATCGATGGCCTTGAGGGCGATGGCGCACTCCAGACGCTTGCGCTCCAGCTCACAGCCCACCTTGTGGGGGTGCTTTATGTCGCCGCCGACAAGCAGGTTGGAGGCGGAGCAGCCGCCGGAGCAATAGAACCGGGCCCAGCAGTGGGCGCACTCCTCCCGGGTGTAGACGTTAAGACCGGCAAACCGGCTGGACAGGCTGTTGTCAAAAGTGCCGTCCTTCACGCTGCCCAGCTTGTACTCCTCGTTGCCCACGAACTGATGACAGGGGTAGATGTCGCCGTCAGGGGTGATGGCCACATACTCGCAGCCGGCGCCGCAGCCCCGCAGCCGCTTGATGACGCAGGGGCCCTGCTGAAGGTCCACGTTGAAGTGGAAGAAGTTGGTCTCCCGGTGGTCCTTCAGATACTCAGCCAGCTTCTCATACTCCGCCTTCAGCTCAGGCAGATCGGACTCCTGAATGGCGTAGGGGTCGGTCTCCTTCCCTACCACCGGCTCCACGGACACGTTCTTGCCGATGGCGGCCAGTTCCTTCACGTCCTCGGCGAAGTCCTTGTGGAAGCGGGTGAAGGTGCCCCGCAGATAGTAGTCCTTGGTGCCCCGTCCGGCGATGAGCTTCTTGAACTTGGGCACGATGACATCATAGGAGCCCTTGCCGTTGATGGTGGGCCGCAGATCGTCGTTGACCTCCTTGCGGCCGTCCAGGGACAGCACCGCGTTGGACATCTCACGGTTGATGTACTCGATGTTCTCGTCGTTCAGCAGTACGCCATTGGTTGTAATGGTAAAGCGGAAGCACTTGCCATGCTCCCGCTCGATGGAGCGGGCATATTCCACGGTGGCCTTGACAGTATCCATGGCCATGAGGGGCTCGCCGCCGAAGAAGTCCACCTCAATGTTGCGGCGGTTGCCCGACTTGGCAATGACGAAATCGATGGCCTTTTTGGCGGTTTCGATGTCCATGGTCATGCGCTTGCCGGTTCCGAAGTCGCCGGTGGAGGCGAAGCAGTACTTGCACCGCAGGTTGCAGTCGTGGGAGACGTGGAGGCACAGGGCCTTCACCAGGGCCTGCTGCTGCATGGAGGCGGCCTTGTCCCGATCGATGTAGTCGTCGGCCTCGAAGAGCAGGCCCTCCTTTTTCAGCTCCCGCAGCTCCTCCCAGGCCTCGGCCAGGGCGGCGGGATCATACTGAGGCAGGGCAGCGGCCAGAGCCTCGGGCAGGGCCCCATCCAGGCTCTCCCCGTTCTCCTCCCGCTCCGCCAGAGCGGTGAGCAGGTCGTGGGTCAGCTCGTCCAGCACATGGACGGCGCCGCTGTTCACGTCAACGGCGATGCGTACGCCGAGACACTGAAAGGTATGTACCATAAATTTTTGTTCCTTCCTCAGGGCATGGAAAAGGGTGGGCCTACACGCCCACCCTTGCCCTGTTGTTTGTTACCGGTTCTCGCACTTCTGGTTGGCCACGGTGCAAGAGGTCTTACAGGCGGACTGGCAGGAGGTCTGGCACTCGCCGCAGCCGCCGTGGGCGGCGCTCTTCTTCAGAGTAGCGCCGTTGAGCGTCTTGATATGCTTCATTCTGATTTCCCTCCCAAATAGAGACTTTAGGTCATTATACCATAGGGTCTTTCCAATTTCAACGCTTTCTGCGTTTTTTCCGCTTGCTCCCCCGATTGCCGCTCCCCAGCAGACCAGCAGCGGCCCCGCCGCACAGGGACCCGCACAGCAGGCCGATGCCCCCAGATTCCAGGGATACATCCCGGAAGCACAGGGCTCCCAGGGTGAGCACCAGCAGAAAGAGCACCCCTCCGGTGAGCAGTCCGGCGGCCAATCCCCCGCCGCAGCGGCTCACCGCCAGCAGGGCGCCGCAGAAACCGCCCAGCACACACCCCACGATGGTGATCTGATACGTCAGGTCCATGTCCAGCAGACCGCCGGAGATGGCCACCGACGCTCCCAGCAGGAACAGCATACACACGCCCAGGGCCAGCAGCCCGCCCAGCAGGATACCCAGCGCGCAGCGCAGCAGCTTGGCGCCCTGGTCCTCCTCCTTTTTACCCATAAAAACACCCTCCCTTACCACAGGTTCCTGATGAAACCTATGCCGGGAGGGCGTTTCTTATTACTTCTTGTCCTTGGCGTCCTTGGTCTCGCCGGGGCCTTCCTCAGTAGTCTGAGTGCCGCGGGTGGACACAGCCCACTTGGTGAACTCCATGCGCACGCGATCAGAGCTGGTCTCGATCACGATGGTGTTCTCCTTCACCGCGCAGATGGTACCTACGATGCCGCCGATGGTGGTGATCTGGTCACCCACGGACAGCTCGGAACGCATCTTGGCAGCAGCCTTCTTCTTCTTGTTCTCAGGACGGATCAGCAGGAAATAAAACACCGCGATGAGCAGTACCAGCGGGATAATCATGCTCAACATACTACCTGCCCCACCAGCATCAGTGCCGGTGCTGGACAACATCGCGTTGGTGATCTGTGCTGTCAATACAATCCCCTCCGATTTCAACTTTGACGCCATGCGTCATCAGTGGAACATTATAAAACGATTTGCAAGTTTTGACAAGTGTTTTTCGCCATGATTCACAATTTGTTTTAGATTCGTCCGGCCAACTTCTCGGAATATTCCGCCCGGAAGGCCGTGAATTGACCGGCATCCAGAGCATCCCGGATGCGCTGAGCCAGTTTATTATAGAAATACAGGTTATGCATAACGGCCAGGCGCATAGCCAGCATCTCGTCCGCCACGAAGAGGTGGCGCAGATAGGCCCGGGAGAAATTCCGGCACACCGGACAGTCGCAGTCGGGATCGATGGGCCGCTCATCGGTCTTGTACTTCTCGTTGCGGATGTTCATGGCTCCCGACCAGGTGAACAGCTTGGCGTGGCGGGCGTTGCGGGCGGGCATGACGCAGTCGAAGAAGTCCACGCCCCGGGCCACACCCTCAATGATGTTGGAGGGGGTGCCCACGCCCATGAGATATCGGGGCTTGTCCGCCGGCATATGGGGCTCCACCGCGTCGATGATGTCGTACATCACCTGGGTGGGCTCCCCCACCGCCAGGCCACCGATGGCATAACCCTCGCAGTCGATCTTGGCGGTCTCTTTCATGTGCCACACCCGCAGATCGGGGAAGGTGGCGCCCTGGTTGATGCCGAAGAGCATCTGATGGGGATTCACCGTGTCGGGGAGAGCATTGAGCCGGTCATGTTCTACCTTGCACCGCTGGAGCCAGCGCAGGGTGCGCTCACAGGAGGCCTTGGCGTACTCGTAGGTGGCCGGATTCTCTACGCACTCGTCAAAGGCCATGGCGATGTCGCTGCCCAGGTTGGACTGGATCTGCATGGACTCCTCAGGGCCCATGAAAATGCGGCGGCCGTCGATGTGGGAGGCAAAGGTGACCCCCTCCTCCTTGATCTTCCGCAGGCCGGACAGGGAGAACACCTGGAACCCGCCGGAATCAGTGAGGATGGGCCCGTCCCAGCGCATGAACTTGTGGAGGCCTCCCATCTGGCGCACCACCTGGTCGCCGGGACGCAGGTGGAGGTGATAGGTGTTGGACAGCTCCACCTGGCAGCCGATGTCCTTCAGGTCAAAGGCAGACAGAGCCCCCTTGATGGCGCCCTGGGTGCCTACATTCATAAAAACCGGCGTCTGTACCGTGCCGTGGGCGCAGGTAAAGACGCCCCGGCGGGCCTTTCCCTCGGTTTTGATCACTTCAAACACAATAAAACCCCTTTATTTTGCAAGTGTTACTATCATACCAGAAAGCGGAGGAAATGACAACGCCTCAAAACCAGAAAGAGCGGCGCATAGCGCCGCTCTTCCCTGTTTACTTCACGCTGTCCATGGTCTGCTGCACCACCGACTCCATGATGGACGCCGTCATGGCTCCCGGCACATAGCCGTACACGTTGCCGTTGGCGTCAATCATAAAGGTGGTGGGAAAGGCGGAAATACCGTAATAGGCCAGAGTCATGCCGGTGTCGTCCATAAGCACCGGGAAGGTGTAGCCGTTGTCCTCCAGGAATTGCTCGATCTCCTCCTGAGACACGTCCTGTCCGCCGGGATTGGCCACCGCCAGCACCACCAGATCCTCGCTGTTTTCTCCATAACTCTCATACAGCTTCTGGATGTCTGGCATCTCGCTCTTGCAGGGTCCGCACCAGGTGGCCCAGAAGTTGAGAAACACCGTCTTGCCCTGGTAGTCGGACAGAGTGTGGGTGTTGCCGTACTGATCGGTGAGGGTAAAGTCGGGGGCAGCAATCTCAGGCTTGGGCGTGGGCTCAGCCGACGGCTCAGGAGTGGCGCTCTCTGCAGGCTCCGGGGTCTGGGTGGCCTCCGGCGTGGGAGAGACGCTTTCGCTCTGGGTAGGCGTCTCGGTTACGCCGGTCCCTCCCCCAATGCCGGACAGATAGCCGGTGATGCCGTTCATAAAGCCGGTGAAGGTCATGATGCCCATAAGGACCAGCAGGGCCGCCCCCACCTTGCCGGTATACTTGACCACTTTCTGATGGGTCTTGAAGAAGTTGAGCACCGTGCCGGTGAAAATGCCCACCGCCAGGAACGGGATCACAAAGCCGGCAGTATAAACGGCGATGAGCAAAAAGCCCTTGCCGGCGCTTGCGGCGGAAGAGGCCATCAGCAGCACGCTGCCCAGAGTGGGGCCCACGCAGGGAGTCCAGGCAAAGCTGAAGGTGAAGCCCAGCACCAGGGCCACCAGGGGGTTCATTGCCCACTTGTCCAGTCGGAAGGGCAGCCGGTGCTCGGTCTCCAGCGCGGCGGCCTTGCCGAAGAAGCCGAACTGATAGACACCAAAGAGGATCATAATGATGCCACTGATGCGGGCAAACAGGGTCTGATTGCCGCTGAAGAAGCGGCCTGCGGCGGTAAAGCCCAGCCCCAGCACAAAGAAGGCGAAGCTGACACCCACCACAAAGAACAGGGTGTTGATCAACACCTTGCCCCGGGGATAGCGGATATTGCCCTTCTCATCCACCGTCCGGGCTCCTCCCGCCAAATAACCCACATACAGAGGCACCAGCGGGAGCACACAGGGCGAAAAGAAGCTGAGCAGGCCCTGGATAAAGACGGTGAGTACCGGTACGCCGGTCTCAAGCTGCAAATTCATAGGGGTTCTCCTTTTTGTATGGATTCCAGCTGCCCCTCCAGGTCGGAGAGGCGGAGCTGGGCCAGCCGCGCCTTACAGCGCCGGTCCAGATCGTCAAACAGGTGGTCCATCACCCCGGCCATGCCGGAGGCCACCATACAGCCGCAGTCCACGCCTCCGCCGCTGTGCCAGGCAGGTTCCACGAACCGCACCTCCAGAGCGTCGGCCACCGTGTCCAGGGTCACTTTCTCCGGATCAGCCACCATCTGATAGCCGCCGTCGGTGCCGGTGCGGGTGGTCACCAGCCCCGCCTTTTTCAGCTTGGCCATCACCTTGCGGACCCGGGCCGGGTTGGTGCAGATGTTGGCCGCCAGCTCCTCGCTGGAGAGCAAACATCCCCGCTTATCCAGATAGATCAGGGCGTGGACCGCCACACAGAACAGGCCATTCATGGAATGGGATTCTCCTTTACACGCGTTTCAGCAGATAGTCCTCCGCCCAGTGGGCGGCGTTGGCGCCATCGGCAGCGGCGGTGATGACCTGCCGCAGAGCCTTGGTACGCACGTCTCCGGCGGCAAACACACCGGGCACGCTGGTGCGGCAACTCTCGTCTGCCACCAGATAACCCGCCTGATCGGTCTCCACCTGTCCGGCAAAGAGGGCGGTATCGGGCACCCGGCCCACCGCCACAAAGAGGCCGTCGCAGGCCAGCTCACTTTTCTCGCCAGTGACCACATTTTCCAGCTCGATACCTGTCAGGCGTTTTTCCTTGCGCAGGTCTGTCACCCGGGTGTTCCAGAGGATCTCCACCCCTGCCTCCTCCAGGGCCTTATGGTATACCGCCGAGGCCCGCAGGCTGTCCCGCCGGTGGATGAGATAAACCTTCTTGCACAGCTTGGACAAGTAGAGGGCGTCCTCCACAGCGGTGTTGCCGCCGCCGTTTACCGCCACCACCTTGCCCCGGTACATCATGCCGTCGCAGGCGGCGCAGTAGGCAATCCCTCTCCCCCTCATCTCGCTCTCGCCGGGGAGGCCCAGCTCCCGGGGATAGGCTCCGGTGGCCAGGATCACCGCGTCGCCAGTCAGGTCCCCCTCGCTGGTGTGGAGCACCTTGGGAACAGCGGTTAAGTCGGCCCCGGTGACCTCGGCATAGACGGTTTCCGCCCCATACTTCCGGGCCTGCCGCTCCATCTTCTCCCCCAGCTCGAAGCCGTCCACCCCATCGGGGAAGCCGGGGTAGTTGTCGATCACAGAGGTGGTGGCCATCTGGCCGCCGGGAGACAGCTTCTCCACCACCGCCGTCTTACGGCCGCTGCGGGCGGCATACAGGGCCGCCGTGTAACCGGCGGGGCCGCCCCCTACGATGAGAATTTCATACTGCGCCATGCCGTCCGCCTCCTTTTACAGTCCCATCCAGTCGATGATCTGAGCCTTGGAACCGGGGTTCACAATGGGCTCCCCCGTCTCCCCGTTCTTGAAGAGGAACAGGGTGGGAATGACCTCCACCTCAAACTGCTCCTCCAGCTCCGGCTCCTCGTCAATGTTGATCTTGCCTACCACCAGCTGACCATCAAACTGCTGGGCAATCTGGTCCAGCACCGGGCTGATCCGGCGGCAGTAGCCGCACCAGGGGGCCCAGAAGTCCACCAGCACCGGCTTGTCGGAATGAAGCACTACTTCTTCAAAATTGGCTTTGGTAATGGTAATGGGAGTCATATCCATCGTCCTTTCTGTTCCGAATAGCAGGCAATCGCCTGGCTGTATCATATGCTCCTAACTGTAACTTTATTTGTTTCATTTCTATACTGTAACTATACCAGTTACAGTTAGTCTTGTCAACCCCTTTTCCTACTTTTTTGCTGGGCGTTCCAGCGGCGCACCTCCCGTCAGGCAAACGCATAGGCTGTCATGTGGCACAGCCACAAGCCAAGCGGATAAAGGAGTACAATATGAACCACTATCTTCCCTCTGATCGGGAGTGGAAACGGAAACAGGAAGGTGGGGCCTGCTGCTGTCCGCCAGGCTGCTGCCCGCCGCCCTGTCCCCCTCCCTGCCCCGTGCCTGGTCCCACCGGACCTACCGGGGCTACCGGTCCCACTGGTGCTACCGGGCCTACCGGGCCTGCCGGTTCCGGCGCAACCGGTGCTACCGGCCCTACTGGACCCACCGGAGCGGTTTATTAAGGAAAGTCAACTATCTGTAAAAATGCGGTTTCTTGTCAAACCGCCTCGCTATGGGTATTGAGCTCGATAAACTCTCTAATCCGGCGCAACTCGTCGGCAAACCGGAATACAATGCTGATACTGCCTCCCTCATAGACCTTGATATGGTCCACCAGCTCGATCAAAACATCCCGCGTCAACTTTTCGATATTTTGATACTGCCGGAAGGTCGCCAGGAAGGGATTTTCCGTATCAATGCCGTTTTCCAGCTCCCTTTGTTCTTCTCTGAGCCGTTCCAGGACTTGGTTCAATGCCTCGGCCTGTTGTTCGTAGTCCTCTTTCATGTGCCGGTAATCAGAGTGTGTGAGCTCGCCGTCTTTCCAGTCCTGATAGATTGCCTGCTTATATCGGACGATCTTGGCAAGCTCCCGTTCCTTCTGCTCGATGGCATCATGCAGCTTTTTTAACTGGCTCTTGACCAGGGGAGCTTTATTGATCTGCTCAATGGTCTTAGAGAAGTCTACGGCCAAATAGACCTGCTGCTGGATCGCATAGAGGACGGCAGCCTCCAACTGGATATGTTTGATCGTGTGCTTGGTACAGGCACTCTTGGATTGATCCTTATAAGTACGGCAGTAATAATACACCGCATTGCCCACTTTACTGCGGGTCATTGCTTTTCCGCAATCGGCGCATTTCAGAAAGCCGCTGAACGGGTATAATTTTTTCTGCTGGGGGCCTGTGCGGGTGTCCCGCATGAGGAGCCGCTGCGCCTTGTCAAAGGTTTCCCGGTCAATGATGGCCTCATGGGTATTCTCCACAATGTACCATTCATCCTGCGGAACGATCTCCTGCACATGGACTTTGTAGCTTTTCATGCGGTAGCGGCCCTGCACCATGTCACCACAGTACATCCGGTTTTTCAGGATGCCGCCCACCGTCACGGCACACCACAAAGGGTGCTTGCCGGGGTCCAAACTTGGATTTTGATATTTCAACCCAAGGCGTTCCCGCTTGTAAGCGGCGGGACAAAGGACGCCGTGATCGTTCAGATGGCGCACAATGGCGTTTTTGCTCATACCGTCCAGGAACATCTGGAAGATGTCACGGACGACACCAGCGGCCTCCTCGTCCACCACAAGGGCATTTTTATCATTAGGGTCTTTGAGGTAGCCATAGGCGGCAAAGGAACCGATGTGTTCTCCGTTACGGCGTTTCATATCAAATACTTCCCGCACCTTGTCGGAGGTTTCCGCACAGTGGTTTTCATTGAGAACGCCCTGGATCGGTACGGCGATGCTCCGCATATTTTGGGGCTCTTTGTAGCTGTCCAGCGGTTGATGGAACAGGGAGATAAAGCGGACATTATACCGGGGGAACCAGTCATCGAGATAGTAGCCCTGATCGCTGTAATTGCGGAAGGAACGGGCCAGGTCTTTCACGATGACGCAGTTGACGCGCCCCCGCTTAATATCCGAGAGCATCCGCTGGAAGTCGTCGCGCTCGTCATCCGTTGTGCCGGAAATGCCGTCGTCCACATATTCATCCACAATGATGTACTCGTCGCCATCGTTGAACCCGGCGATATGATCCTCGATGATCGCCCGCTGGTTGGTGACACTCTCGGACTCGTCCAGGCAACGGGCGTCCTCTTTGGAAAGACGGATGTAAATTGCAATTCTCCAAACTCTGAATTTTGCTTTGACAGTTTCAACCACAGCCCGGCTTTTCCGTGCCATGTTAGCCTCCTTCCCTATCACATTACACCTATATTATACCGCTTTCCGGGGGTATCATCAAGGATGCCTCCGTAGGGACAAAGTGTCCCAAAGGTGAGCGATAGGGTCAAAGACCGCTCTTTTTCCGCTGGAGGAAGTCAAGAATTGTATCTTGCAGAGACGGCGCATTGTCCGCAAACTCCAGCTTGACACCGAGCTCGCCCACGCGGAAACAATAGGGATTTCCGATGGCGTTAAGAAGATAGGCCGCCCGCAATTCCTGGGGGACCTGGGGATCAAAACACAAACCGCTGGCATCGACCAGTTCTTCCTTGCTGACCTTTTGAATATCCACGCTTGCCAGTTCCGTGAGATCGACCTGTTTTTGCATAGACCATGCGCCTCCTTTCTGCAAGATATATGCGCTGGATAGTTTGTCCTATGCGAGAACGCGCAAGGCCACCACCCCTTTTCGGGTGGTGGCCTTGCGCCTTATCAAAGGACAGAGAAAACTAATACGGACTTTGCTCGTAGTATGCCTGAGCCTCCTGTGGGCTGGTAAAGTCGAGCAGTTCGTGGAGTTCAGACATGACCCGCTGGATTACCGCAGTTTTATATCCACACCGCTCCAAAGCAAGGATCGTGTACCCTCGGCAAACACTCTCATTCCACGGCTCGGAGAGCAGGGCAGCCAGTTCGGTGTCATAGCTCATGGTTGTGCCTCCTTGATTTTTTAGGTTTGGGAGCGCCGTGCGATAGGTTCGGCCTGTCATCAGACAGCAGTTGTCGTCACAGCGCTCCCGCGCATATGGCCTGGTTCCCATCCCAATACCGCACAGAGGGAGAAAAGATTTCCCTCTACTTACCCAGGTCACTTTGAACGCAAATACGAAACAGTCTGCGGATAATTTTTAGAAAAATTTTCGCATCGCACGCAGGCCACGGTCAATGGAGATTTGCACCGCCCGGCAGCTCACATCTTCGGCCAAAGCGATCTCCCGGATCGACCAGCCCAACAGGTAGTGCGCGTCGATCCGCTGCCCCTGAACCGGGGGCAAATGGTTGAGCGCACAGCACAGCCGCCGGTACTGCTCCATCAGGTCCAGGGCAACCTCCGGGGAAGGCTGAAACTCACAGGCGGCGTATTCAATGCCATCATCCACGTCCAAAGAGTAGTTGGCCTTGTTCCTTTTCATACGCCGGTGGTGGGTGACTTCATACCGCTTGTCAGCTCGCAGTTCCTCGGCCACCTCGTCCGTCACCTCTATGTATTCATCGGTCTTGTACCAATAAAAAAACTCTTTCAAGTTGATGGTCGTCATTTGTAATTCCTCCGTTCAGATGGTGGGTTGAAGCAATCTGAACAAAGGAACGGCGGTGATCTGCACCGTGGGAAAATGGGGGCCACTTTGGGACAAAGTGGCCCAAACCTATTATTACATGGCAAAAAACACAAAAAACGACAAAGAGAAGTCCCGCAGAGGCTTGGACCTCTGCGGGACTTCTTTTCAGCGTTATTCGGTTTTCTGCTATCAGGACGCGCTCATATTATGCTCCTTTATTGCCTTGTTGTAGGAAAAGAATATTAGGTTCTTTATAAGATGGTATCCTTGGCGTAGGTGCTCCCCCGCATATGAGGGGGAGCGGCTTGTAGCCTCTGCGCCCTCATGAGGAGAGAAAATCTTCTCTCATATACCGCAAAAAAGCGGGCTAATAGAGCACAGAAACGAAAAATTTTCTTAGGTTCTCCAAGTCGCAGCGAATGGACTCCCAGATGGCTTTCTTATCTATGTATTCTCCCGGGCGATCTGCCGGAAGTCTTAGCTGGGATCAAATCGGCGACCACTCGGCGAATCTGGGCCTCCGGCAGGGAGCTGAGGGCGTCCAGAGCCGCATGAATAGCTCCGCATAATCCCGCAACTCCTGGCCATGGACTCATGGAAGCAGGCCATATATTTGATCCCATCACGCAGTCCATGGGTGAAACGCTTTTTCAGATCGAAGGATATCATTTGTATCACTCCATTCAGATTAAGTCTAAAGATGACATTCTGAACAGAGAACTGGATGGGAGTGACAGCGGGGCGGCTCCCGCCGGACCTTGGGACGCTGTGTCCCAAAGCTGTGGAACTGCGGCAGAATCTACTAATTAAGCGACAAAGGAAAGCCCCGCAGGGGCTGAAAGTCTCTGCGGGGCTCAACTTTGCCAGTATCCAGCTGTTTAGAATCAGGATAAGCTCCTTTATTCGCAGAATCGGAATCCTGGATTAGTTCGGATACCAGGGACGGATTATTCCAAACCCTACTTCACCACATTCTCACAGAAGCGCATGAGGATGGTGGCGATCTCGGCGCGGCTGGCGGAGCCCTGGGGGCTGAGGGTGGTGTCGCTGGTGCCGGTGATAAGGCCGGCGCTCACGGCCCACTGCATGGCCTGCTGGGCCCAGGAGGCCACCTGGCCGTAGTCGCTGTACTCCTGCGCGGCCATGCCGCCCTGGCTCACGTCATAGCCCTTGTACTGGGCGTAGCGGTAGAGCATGACGGCCATCTGCTCCCGGGTGATGGTGTCGTTGGGGGCAAAGGCGCTGCCATCTCCCACGCCGTTGACGATGCCCTCAGACGCCGCCCAGGCCACCGCGTCGGTGTACCACTGGCCGGCAGCCACGTCCTGGAAGGACACGGCGCCGGAAACAGCGGGTTCCTTTTCCAGGCGGTAGAGCAGAGTGGCCAGCATGGCCCGGTTGGTGGTCATGCCGGGGGCGAAGCTGGAGGCGCCGGTGCCGTCCATGAGCCCATTGGCATAGGCGTAGGCCACCGCGTCATAGTACCAGGCGCTCTCCGCCACGTCGGTGAAGGGCAGCTCCACCGGGGTGGGCTCCTCCTCGACGGGCTTGAAGCCGGCCTCCACAGTCACCTTGCTGCCGGGCATGGTGAAGGAATAGCGGCCATTTCCAAGATCGGTGGTGGCCACCGCTTTCCCGCTGGCGTCCGTGACCGTGAGGATATCCAGCTCGTACCCGTTGGCGGGCTTGACGGTGATGGTCACGGTCTCGCCCTTGGCCGCGGCATCGGCACTGAGGGAGATCGTGCCGTGAGTAGTGCCGGCTGCTGTGACGGAGTGATCGGTGGAGACTGCGCCACCGCCGCCACCGCCGTGGTCGTCGTCCGGGTCGTCGGGCTCCACCGGTTTTTCATTTTCGGTGAAGCTGGCAGTCGCAACAAGGGTCTCTCCGCTCTTCAGCGCATCCAAGAAGTACTCGTTGACCTCGGTGTACGTGTCCCCGCCGATGGTCCAGCCGTTGAAGGTATACCCCTCCTGCGCCAGCTTGGGCAGCTCTGTGCCCAAGTCGGCGGGGGTGAATACCCGGGTCTGGTCCCCATCGTCCAGAGGGAAGGTGACCGAGCCGGTCCGGTTGTCGGAGACCACCTCGAACTCGGAGAAGCTGCTGGTCCAGAAGGTGAGGACATGGTCCTTGATGGTGGTGGGCCTGATGTACTCCCACCGACCATCGGAACGGTGGTGTCGGACAAAGGTGGTGCCCTCTGTCAGGGTAATGTCGCTGGGCACCTGGATGGAGACCTCCACCGGCGCGGTGATCTGGTCGTTGGACAGGGTGCCGGAAGCGATGGGCCCGGCAGAAGGACCGGGCTCCCCGCCTGCCTCTTCCCCGTCCTTCGCGTCGGGGACGATCTGATAGACGGGGGTGATGTCCACCTTGTAGGACTCTCCGGGCGTGTACTCCTTCACTTCCAGCCGCTGGGAGACCTCCATTTTGACGCTGGAGACCTCTCCTTCTACCTTATCCAGAGCGTCCTCGACGATCTCCTCCACGGCGGAGGCGATGGCGGCCAGAATGTTGGTGAACTTGTTGTCCACGGAGTTGGCTGCCGTGTTCATTTCTTCTTTCTGCGCGTCCTCCAAATCGGCGGTCACCCCTTCGGCGGGGGGCACCACGTCGGTCTTGCCGTTCGTCAGTGTCACATCGGTGGGCTTGACCGCAAGGCCGCCGGCGTCCACGCCGTAGGTCACGCCGCTCAGGGTCACGGTGCCCGTTTCCCCAGAGGAGACCGTGGCAGAGCCGCTCTGACCGCCGCCAGACACGGTGACGGTGATAGTTTCCTCCGGACTGCCGACCAGGCCGCTGAGCATGATGCTGGTGCCGTCCATGTGGGCGGTGACGCTGCCGTCGGTCTTGCTCAGGGTGATGGTGGGCAGGACGATGGTGAACTGATGGGGCGTCACATCGGCCGCCACCACATAGTTGGGGTTCTGGCTCACGGCGGTGACCTGATAGGTGCCCGGCTCGGTGGCCTCGGGTACGGAGAAGGTCACCTCGTCTCCCTCCACCAGCCCCTCCTTTGCCGTGGCAGTGGGCGCGATGGGCTGGCCGGTGTAGGTGAGTTCCTCACTGCTCCACTCCAGGGCGGTGATCGTGGCCGGGGTGATGACGTACTCTGCCGTGCAGTCCTCGGGCAGGGCGTAGTTGCCGCTGCTCAGGTCGGAGGCCGCCGCCGTGTGCGTGCCGGCGTTCTTCTGACCGCCGCCCGTCACGGTGACGGTGACGGCATCGTCCTCCATCAGGCCGCCCGCCTGGGCGGTGACGCTGGAGGGCTGGCCGTCATAGACCCGCTCCTCCGTGCCGGTCCAGGTGAGGGTGACCTCCTTGGGCTGGACGGTGAGCCGATACTGGCCGGAGAGCTCCCCAGCCGTGGCGGTGATGACGGTGCTGCCCGCACCCACGATGGTCACCGTGCCGGCTGCGTCCACAGTGGCCACGTTGGTGTCGGCGCTGGTGTAAGTAAAGCTGGCGGAGGCGCCCTCGGCGCTGGCGGGGTTGGCAAAGGCCGCGTCGCCGTAGGTGCGGGTGAGAACGCCGTTTTCGCCGCTGTCCTGAAAGGTGACGCCGCCGCCCGCGATGGTCACAGTGACGATGTCGGAGTTGCGGCTGGAGTAGTAGTCCTGTCCGTCCACGGTGGCGAAGGGGCGGACGCGGAACTGGTGCTCCCCGGCGCTCAGGCCGGTAAAGGTGAACTCCGGCTCGTCCACGATGCCCCTGCGGGTCCAGGTGCCGCCCACGTTCTGGTAGACGATGTACTGCTGGGCGCCAGGCGCGCTCTCCCAGGTCAGACGCACGCTGTTGGAGGTGGCGGTGTACGTGAAGTCCTCCGCGGTCAGATCCTGCGGGACCACCTGGTAATTTACCGATACCTCGCCATAATAAGGGCCATCGGAATAGCCTACGATCCGCACGGTGGCTGTACCCACATTTACGTTGTTTTCCCAATAGGGCATGTAATCACCGTAAGTGGACTGGCCGAACAGCTCATAGCCGGTCTCAGGGTCGGTGACAGTGACGGCGGGGCGGCGCGGTTCGCCTGTGTAGTAGCCGTACTGATAGGCCAGCTCGATGTCCAGGGTGGAGATGTCCTTGCCATGGAGCCCGCAGGTTTCATATTCCCAAGTTTCCATGTTGAATACCTGGCGGGTACAAACATGATCCTCATTATAGAGATGGCCCTGACGCCGAGTTTCAGAGAATGTGCGGTATTTATTGCAGTCATGGCACCAGCAGATCAGGTTTCCATTCTCCCAGCACTGAGCGGTGTTGATCGACTCAGCATCATGGAGCAGACCGTCGTCTCCCGCATGATGAAGAGTATCCTCGCCTACGGCAAACCAGCCAGTCATGAGCTTGCCCGCGTTGAGATAAACCTGGCCGCTCTTGCCGGAGGCATTGGTGTAGGCCGCGTAGCCGGTATAGGACGCGGCGGGGATCGTGTAGCCGCAGGAGCAGGTCAGCTGGTCGCTGCCGTTCCAGGTGTAGCTGTGGGTGTGGCTGCCGCTGCCCTTGGTCTTGGTGAAGCTGTCCATCAGCTCGGGGCTGCCGTTGTTGTAGTCGTAGACCTGAATGGTCAGCTCGCTGTCGGTGGTGTCCAGGGTGAGGTAGAGGGCCTGATAGTCGTTGGTGGCCTTGGCGAAATGGAACTCCGGGGTGTCGGTGACGCCGTAGCTTTTCTCCCCCAGGCTGCCGCAGATGAAATAGGTGATGCCGGTCTCCGGGCTCACCACCTGGCCGTCCAGCATGGGCTGGGTGCGGGCGTAGGCGTGGTCGTGGCCGGAGAGGACCACATCGATCCCGGCCTCCTGGACCGCCTCCACGATGGCCTGCTGGGCGCTGCTGCCCATACCGGCCGTCACGTTGGTGTAGTAGGGGGGCTGGTGGGTGACCAGCAGCTTCCAGGTGGCGCCGGAGGCCTGGGCGTCCGCCACCAGCTGATCCAGTGCCGCATCGGAGAAGCTGTTGTAGGCGATGGTGGCCACGAATACGTTGCCTACCTTCATGGAGTAGTAGCTGGAGTTATCCTGGTTATAGATGACGGTATGGGGGTCGATCCCACCCTCCTGCTCGTGGTTGCCCACGGCAAAGAGCCGATCCATGGTCAGGCTCTCCAGCATCCCCATGGTGTTGTTCCAGTAGGAGTAGGAGGAGCCGTTGTCCACCAGATCGCCGGTCTGAATCGCTAAGTCCAGGCCGTCCACACCCGCCTGCTCCAGAATGCCGGAGAGGTTTGCGTTATCGTTTTCCTGCAGATCGCCCATCACCAGGGCGCTGATGCCGGTGTTTTCATAGACGGTGGTGAAGCTGCTGGCCTCGGACCAGTGCTCGCCGTCGCCCACCCGGTAGTAGTAGGTCCTGCCGGGGGTCAGGCCGGTGACCTCCGCGCCGCACACATAGGCGGCGGCGTTGCCGCCGGAGAAGGTGACCAGGTCGCAGTCCGCGCTCTGGGGCTCGGCAGTCTCCAGGGCCTCTTCGCTCTCCGCGATCTGGATGCAGGCGGAGCTCCCGGCATAGAGCGGGTTGGCCAGCCAGCTCACGTTCAGGGTGTCGGCGGCGTCGGCGGCGTTGCGCCACACCCGGGTGGGGGTGCCGTCGGTATTTCCCTGGGGCCAGTAGACCGGGGCCACATACTCGGCGGAGACGCCGCCCTCGGTGTCCTGGGCGGTGACCGTCAGGGAGGTGGTGCCTTCCTTAGGCTCGCAGCTCACTCGGCCGTCAGCGCCGGAGGTGCCCAATTCGGCGCTGCCCGCGTACAGGGTGACGCCGCTGGCCGGCTCACCGCTGGCGGTGTGGCTGATTTGGAACCAGCAGGTGTCCGCCAGGCCCGCCACCATCTGCCCGGAGGTGACGGTATAGGGGGCGGTCACGGTCCAGGAGGGGGTGGCGTTGAAGGTGGAGCCGCCGGCCTGGCCGTTCACCGGGATGGTCAGCGTCGTACCGGTGGCCGCGCCGGCGGGCACGTTCAGGGTCAGGGTGGCCATGGAGCCGGAGTTCACCGAACCGGTGACTGTGAAGGTGAGCTCCTCCGCGGTGCTGTTGTAGCTCATACTGCTGACCTCGCAGGACGCAGCGGGGGTGATTTGATAACCGTCGGCGTAGGCGCGGGGCACGTCCAGGGTCACGGTCATGGAGTCCACGGAGTTATCCCGGGGGGTGAAGTCCAGGTGGATCTGCCCGCCTAGCACGGCAGTGGTCTCCTGAGCGGTGACCTCCACCGGGGCGCCGTCCCCCTCCGGGTCGGCCACGGTGACGGTAAAGGTACGGGTGGCCTCGTTACCGTAGTTGTCCACCACCGAGATGCGGATGGTGTGGCTGCCGTTGGCCAGGCGGATGCCCGCCCGCAGGGTGTCCGCGCCCACGATGACGCCGTCGCCCTCCACCAGGCGGTTGTCCACGTACAGGGAAGCGGAGGCCACGCCGGTGTTGTTGCGGTCGGTCTCGGTACTGTCGTTGAAGAAAGCCTCGATGTCCAGCGCCCCGGAGGCCAGGGTCATGCCGCTGGTCAGGTTTACGGCGTCTCCGCCGCCGGCCTTCACAGTAATGGATTCAATGTCCGGGGCGGAGGTATCCTCAGGGGTGCTGCCGTAGATGAAGGTGATGTTGTCGAAATAGAGCGTACCGCTCAAATTTCCTTTGCTCAGGTTGTTGCCGCTGGAATCAAAGGTAGCCAGGTATTCGGGAATGGGGACCTGGTCGATGGTCACCGTTTCACCGGTGGTACCCAGGGTCACCGTGTCGGGGACCACGGCACCGATGTCGAGCGGGGTGGTGGTGTATCCGCCCGTAAAGCTGGCCACACGCGGGTCATCCTTGTCCACCAGGATGATATTGCCGTTCTCATCGGTCTGGCACTTGACCCAGCCCACGGGGGAAGCCCAGAGCTTGGCCGCGCCAATGCTTTGCTTGGGATTTGCCATCATGACGCGGACGGTCTGACCAGCCGGGATGGTCACCGGGGTTTGAAGCTTGCTGATGTCAGCCTCGAAGTAATGCCAGTTGTCGTCCGCGTTTCGGGCCACATTGTTGGGCCGGTAAATGTCGTTTTCCGTAAAGTCCAGCTGGGAGGCATTTCCGCTGCCGTCCCGGTACTGGAGCCGCAGCCAAAGGTTGGGCGTGTTCTTGGGGATGTATACCCAGATGCCGATCCGGGTGGGATTGCCCAGGTTGGCAAGCTCGATGTCCTCCACGGCACCGAAGCACGCGCCGTCTGTTTTTCCGGCGTTGGTGCTGAAGTCATAATCGACGCGCATGGAGTGTTCGCCAAATCGCACGGGATACCCGTCCGCCTTGCTTACGATTTCAGCCTTGCCCACCTGCCGGCCATCGGTGGTGCGCCCGGCATAGGAGACGCAGGTATAGCCGTAGCCCTCCGCCGCGATCTCTTCCTGTGTTTTGGCTGTTTCAAAGGCGGTGTAAGTTCCGTTTTCATCAAACTGGCCGGCATAGGTTTCAAAGCTGTGGAAAACAGTTGTGTTCTCACTTTCAAAATCCATGGCCACAATGGGGTCTTTACAGGCGTCCACTGTGACGGTGCCGAAAATGCTGTTGTCTGCCTTGCTGGTCACCGTCACTCTGGCGGTGATCGCGGAGGCGGTCTTTTCGGAATCAGTCAGAGTATGGTCGGGTTGCTTCAGGTTGGCCCCAGTATATACGGGATCGCAGGTGAGCCGGTTGTTATTTACCGTTCCCAACGTTAGATACTGCATTTGATCCGGACTGGACTCAACAGTCTCAACTACCGTTTCATAATCATTTTCGTCTGGACCCACCCACTGCCGCCGGGTATACTGCGTCGGCTCGATGGTCCAGGTGAAGTCCCCGTCCTTGTAGTGGACCTCCCGCTGCTGGTAGTACACCCGCAGGCCCAGGTCGGAGGTGTCCCCCTGGCCGATGCTGGCAGTCTCCTCCGCGAAGGTGATCTGGTCGGGGTGGGCGATGGTGATGGTGGTCTGGCCCACCACCTCGGCGCCGCTGTTCAGATAGACCGTCACGTCGCCTTCCGTTCCATTGGAAGTGAAGCGGCCGGTGCCGCTGTCGATGGTGCCGTAGCCGGAGGCCACCGACCAGTAGGTGCCGTCAGGCAGGGGGGCCGGGCCGCCGGACTTGTCCGCGCCCACGGCAGTGAACTGCACGGTGGAGCCGGGGGTGTACACCTCGTTGGCGGGGGAGAGGGCGGCGTGGTCAAACACCCCGTCGGCCTTCACCCGGGAGAGGATGAAGATCGAGGAGCTCACCTGCCGCTCCTGGCCGTCGGAGGGGTTGTTGCGGGTGGTGATCTGGCTGTCGCCCTCCCGGCGGGAGACGAAGGTGGAGGAGCCGCTACCGTCCAGCATCAGGGCGGTGACACAGCCCCGGGCCTTCATCATCTGGGCCACCTCGTACTGGGTGTAGCCGCAGGAGACGGGATAGCGCTGGCCGTAGCACACCATGGACACCACAGTGCCGTCGGCCTTGATACCGATGGCGGTGTAGGTCACGTTGCGCCCGCCGGGCTGGACGTTGACCGCTCCGTCCTTCACCAGCAGGGTGCCGCCGGCCACCGCGTGCCGCAGGGTGGCCAGGAACGCCTCGCTCGTGTCGTTGGAGATCAGGGCGTCCCCGTTCTGGTCGATGGCGAAGTAGTAGCTGCTGCTGGGCTGGTTGTAGATCACGCCGTCGATCATCAGAATGCCGCTGGGCTGGCCGGTGGCCATGTTATAGTAGTCGGCGTTCAGCGCCGCCACGATGGTGGCGTCGGCGTAGTCCTCCGAGCGGGCAAAGTAGCTCTGGGCGCTCTTTGCCTGGTCGGAGACCGTCTGCATCCGCCAGGTGATCTCCTGGTCGGTAAGGATGCCCTCCAGGTTGGCGTAGCCCGCCATGATCTCCGCCTGGTCCAGGTCGATCTCGCAGAAGAAGTCGATGTTCTGGTTCAGGCCGGAGCGTTCGTTAGTATAGGTCACGTATTCCGTGACGCCGGGGGCCAGGGGATAGGCCGTCTCCGACACAAAGAGCCGGGGCTCGTCGGCCTCTCCCTTGAACAGCTCGGTGCCGGAGGCCGTGCCCTCAAAGGAGGACACAGCCAGCACGGAGCCGGGGAGCAGCTGGACCGCCAGCAGCAGGGCTAGCAGCCCGCTGCCGGCCCGCTTGAGCCAGTGTCTCATTGGTACACCTCCTCGTATAATAAGATTCAAAGTTAATAATTTCAGGCATCAGCAGGCATTGAGATGCCCGTGATACAATAGCTGTAGGACAGCAGGGTCAAGCTCTCCACCTCCTTGTTGAGC